>JBGSHH010000386.1:0-13101 GCA_041752355.1 Pirellulaceae bacterium
GCTGGCGGGATAGGAGGAACGTGTCGGCAGTTTGCGCGCCAGTCGCAACTTTTCGCACAGGATCACAATCGCGAATTGCGTTTCGGGTGTCTGGGTGATCGCCAGTGTCGAGCCATCGACCACCAGGTCGCCAAATCCGCCAGCAGCCTTCCACGAAGCGGGATCGACCACGGCTTCAATGTGCGCGGCGAGGGCTTCGGCTTCTGTCGTCGTGGCTGCCAAATCGCTGACATCATGCTTGATTTCCCGCAGCGCCGCCTGACTGCTCGCCACCGGTAGCACCACAATCCCATCTTCGCTCGCCACAAACGCCAAGTGATGCGGAGCAAGCGCAACTGACAGCAAATCGCCAACCGTCGTCTTTTTCAGGCTGACTTTGATCTTCGCCTCGGTAGAAGTCTTAATCGCCGGCAGCGCGGCTGGCTCCAAGGTAATGGGAATCGTACTGAGATCGGTCACGAATTGTAGAAAATCAGCGAGCGGTACGTCTGCTATCTCGACTGCATCCAACGGATCGCTCAGTCGGCGCGCAACATCTACTTTCCGCGGCTCTGGAAACTCAAATGGCTCTTCTTCGCTCACCACTTCAGGCGTTGTGACGGCTGGCACTGGCGTTGCCGTCGCGGGATCATCTTGCGGCGCGCTTTCAACCACATTGAACGGCGGACTTTCAATCAGCGGGCCGAATTCCTTGAGCGTGTCATCAATATCGAAATTATTGAGCGGCTTCGGATCGTTTGCAGGGGGGGCATCGGTGGCGAGATCCGGCGGTAAATTGGAAGATTCTTTGAGGGGTGGATTGGGTGTTACTGGTTGTTTCGCTGGAGGAGGAATATCGACCGGTGCTGGCAATGTTTCGTCGACGAGCGGTTCTCCTTCGTCGATAGGGACCAAATCAACGGACTCCTTCGGCGCGTCTTTCACTGGCGGAGGCTCGACAACCGACTCCTCGGTAATGATAGGCGGCGCCAGCGTTTGAACTACATCCGGCGTTTTCTCACCGCCACCACTCAGACCATACACAAGCGCGATGATGAGCACCGCCGCCGCGATGGAACTCAATCCGCCGAGCAGCACCCAGCGGCGCATACGTTGAGCGGGTGATATCCATTCTTGGGGAGGAAACGCTTCCGCTTCGGCGGGCCACGACTCCATCATCGGCGGCGCAGCAGGCTCTGCCGGTGTCGATATTGGCGTGGTCAATAGAGCGGCAGCGTCGTCGAAATTGCCGAGAGGTACATTCGTTGGCGCGACCGCTTGTTGCGGCGTTGGCGCGGCAGCACTGACGACCTCCGTACCAGGATCAACCCAACCTGTTGGCGGCTCAATCAACACCATTCCTTGACACTTGGGACATGCCAATATCTGCCCCAGCGCACCGCGATCGCGCACTTTGAGTCGGCTTTGGCAGGTCGTGCAAGTGACGGAAAATAGTTCCATGCGAACGCTCTATTTCGGCACAAAAGGAGCGGGTAAAGTGTACTTCTTCGCCTCTGCCGCTTTGCGGGTAGTAATCAGAATCGTCTGCTTGTCGGGCTGATCCGGGTCCGGACCAACAACCCACAATAACTTTTGGTCAAGTTCCGACGGGTCTTTCACGGTCGTCACTGGATTGGCCTTGCGCACTAAGCCTGTGAGCACTTCCTCAAGCGGCATGGCGGAAACCTTGAAATTCAGGATCTTTTGGTTGCGTGTAATGCCATCCATCTCCAAGTCCTTGCCCAGAATCTTGATGGTGAAATCAAATGGGAGCCCTGGCAGGTCGGTTTTCATTTCCGTCTCCAGATCCGCCATCACCAAATTGAGATCATTCTGGGGTACTTCAAAGTCAATCTTACGTTTGAGAAGCTCGTCTAAGTTCTTCGGCAGTGCCGGCTTTCCTCCGCCATTGTCGGTCTTCGCCACCGACACACCAGGCGTACTCATCAATGCCAATTCGCCACCAAGAATCAAATTGGGCGCTGCGGATCCTGGCAAAGCGGCGTTCATCACGGCGATGTCATCTTCCAAACCGACGCGCGTTTGACGATGCAGGAAACGAATCCAACCTGGGTAACGATAAGCGACGGTTCGCCAGTACTCCGGAGCATTGAGGGAGACGATGTACTTCTCGACATGGCCAGGAACTTCCTCCAGGCGTGTCTGCAATTCACCGGCAAGTGCATTGCGGCTATCGATGTCGGCAACCATCTTCACTTCGGTATAAAACGTTTCGCCAAAGTTAAGGCTCACCAAAGTCGCTTTTACGTCATCACCAATCAGCCAATCCAAGGGGCTGCGCAATTTCTGATACGGTCCCGACCAAATCGCCTGACCGTCTCCGAACAAGTACTTGGGAGCAAAAATTACTGACAGATGTCGATCGGCGTCGCAAACTTGCCGTAGTTGATTCATCTCGCGTTGTAACACAGGGGGCGCGCCTTTGGCTTCGGCCGCTTCCTTGATGTGGACGGCGGTACCCATCACAAACACTTTGCCTGCTTGAGCAGCCGGAACGTAGTAGGCATTACCAGCCCCTTCGTAGTACTTGGTGCCGCTGGCATCTTTGGGAGTTGGATTGCCGAACCCTCGCACCAAATCCGCTTCGGGAATCGGTGTCGCAAGCGTGACTCGATAGGAAGCAATCGGTGGTTGGCCATCGACGTGATGCAGCGCGACGACGAGTTGCTCGACCTGTTCCAGTTTCACACCAGCCGCTTTTTCCCATGTCGCACGCTGACCAACAAACTCGGGACCCAGTGCCTGCAACACTTCGGGACCACTGGCGGAAGAAAGAAGCGCAGCCGGTCGTACGGCGATGAGAATACGCACGTTCGGCGGCACAAAATCGAGCAAGAGTTCCGAGCCTTGGGTCGGCGATGCCCACAACAGCTTGCCATCGTCCGGCATGACATCATAGATCGCGACAGGTTGAACCGTCGTGGGAGGATCTACTGTCGTTTCCGCCGGCGGCTTTTTGTCATTATTTGGAACGACCGGCGGGTCTTGATTCTTTTTCTTGTCAACGATCGGTGGCGTATCGCTACCTTTCTTCGCATGGATAGATTTCGTGGGCGTCGACTTCTTCGCGACTTCCGAGTCCTCGTCTCCTCCGCCACTACCTGCGATGACCAACACGATCACTAATAGCAGCGCCGCGACCGCCACACCGCCACCGACCATCAGCGGCATGTTTTGTTTTCGGGGCCGATGCAAGCGCGCAGTGGCCTTCGTTGGTGCCCCAGAAACAATCGTGGGACCAGCAGGCGATTTTGTCGCCTCCGCTCCGCTCGTGTTGAGGTTGGGGAGTGTGCCGCCCGCGGGCGTCGAAGTAACGGCCTTCACCGGAGCGCTGGCCAAGACTGCTTGCTTTTGCTTAATCCAATTCTCAAAAGCCGCCAGGGTCGGCGGCGGCGACTGCGAGGGAATCTGTAATTGCGCCGGATCGACAAACGGCGAAAGCTGTTCCGCCACGATGGTCGCATGTTGGTAGCGCGAGGCGGGATTCTTTGCCATCATGAACGCGACGAGCTGTCCAAGCGGTTGTGGCACGCCATAGGGATCGAGCGGTTGAATACGCTCCGCAGCATGTCTGGCCAACTTTTGCCCCGGCAGGCCGCCAGGAAACGGCGGCTGTCCCGTCAGCAATTGATAGAAGGTGCAACCCAGCGCGTAGATATCCGTAAGCTCGTCGGGCGACTTGCCTGCTTGCATGAACTCCGGCGCAAGGTAATCGGCCTTCACCGCCAGAGGACTATTGGGATCGATTTGGGCAACTTGCACTGGCCCTTGCACGATGGTCGGATCGACCATCAATTTGACATTGCCATTGGGCTCCAAGAGCAAATGCTGTGGACGAATCTCGCCATGGATAATACCGACTTGATGCAAGTAGGCCAGCGCAAAGGCCGCATGGCGGATGATGCGCGCCGCTTCCTGCGGAGCCAAGCGCCCCTTCTTGGCTAGTACTTCGTCCAGCGTTTCGCCACGCACATCTTCCGTGGCGACGAATTTGAAGGCTTGCAGGTCGACCGGTTCAAAGTAGCGTTGCAACAACGGGTAGATCACACCAGCTTGTTTCACCACCCGCGCCGCGACCGCCGCCCACTCGCGTTGATCTTTCGTCACCGCGCCAGTTAGAAATCGGAGCATGGCCGGATGCCCGGTCGGCGCGTGAATCGCCCGAAACTGTCCGGCGAGCGAACCAGACTCGACACGGTCGTAGACCCGATAGTCACCATAATAAAATGGACCGGCGCGGCCCGCTTGCAACACCGTATTCTGATAGCGACTTAACGCGTTGCGAGTCACCAGCCATTCGCCCAACGTTTTGGCGTTCCCTTGATCGGCCGCCCCTTTCACCTGGCCAAAATCGGCCCCTAGCTTTTGACATTGCTCGGCCGTGAGCAGGCGGCTTTCCAGCACCAATTTCCAAAAATCAGGAATCGAGACAGGCATGGCAATCAATACTCGCGCGCGAATTGCAACCAAGGGAGAGGGAACCGTCGCACCCTGGCGAACGTATTTAGTGTACCGCGCCAAACCACGCGGCCGCAAAGGTTTTAGCGCAAACCGTTATGATTGTAGCGACTACACGGGTGAGCGTCGCTAACCCGACACTTCGTCGGCAGCAACTGCCCGTAGGAGGAGGGCCTGAACGCGGGTGAGAATGGTACCTGAAACATGGTATATATCAGTAGTCCAATCCGCACCCACCGCGAGGAGCTTACCGTGAAAGCGTTCGAGGCTGTCCAACTCTACTTCAATCGCGCTTCCGATCAGCTCAATCTGCCGGAGAACATGCGCAAGCTGCTACTGACTCCCAAGCGCGAGGTGCAAGTGCAAATCGCCGTCGAGCGCGATTCAGGCGAGGTCGAGACATTCATCGGATATCGCGTGCAGCACGACGATGCACGAGGCCCGATGAAGGGGGGGCTGCGCTATCACCCCGACGTCGACTTGGACGAAGTCCGTTCGCTGGCCGCTCTGATGACTTGGAAAACGGCAGTTACAAATCTGCCTTATGGCGGCGCCAAAGGGGGGATCAGTGTCGATCCTCGCAAGCTGAGCGAGAAGGAAAAGGAACGCATTACCCGCTGCTTCATCGATCAGATTCACGATGTCATTGGCCCGCATACGGATATCCCGGCGCCCGACATGGGAACCGACCACGTGGTTATGGCTTGGATTCGCAATCAGTATGAAAAATACCATGGCTTTGCGCCAGCGGTGGTGACCGGTAAGCCCGTCGAACTCTACGGAGCGGAAGGACGCGAGGAAGCCACAGGACGCGGCGTCGGAATCTTGGCGAACAAACTGCTCGGACGTCTCGGTCGCAAGCCTCAGCATACGCGCGTGGTGATTCAAGGTTTTGGGAACGTCGGTTCCCATGCTGCGAAGTACATGGCCGAAATGGAGTTCAAAATTATTGGCATTAGTGATGTGAGCGGTGCCTATTTTCGCGCCGATGGCATCAATATTCCCCATGCCTTACGCTACACGCTGGAGCATAGAAATAGCCTGGAAGGCTATACCGAGGCGGAGAAAATTACCAATACGCAATTGCTGGAACTTGAGTGTGACTTGCTCATTCCGGCAGCGCTTGGGGGCGTGATTACGCAAGAGAACGCGGGTCGCATCAAGGCCCCGGTAATCATCGAAGCGGCCAACGCCCCTATTCGACCAGAGGCCGACGATATCCTCGACGAGCGCGGCATCATTGTGTTGCCTGACATCCTGGCCAATGCCGGCGGCGTGACGGTGAGCTATTTTGAGTGGGTGCAGAATCTGCAGTTCTACAAATGGGGCTTGAATCGGGTGCGACAAGAACTCGAATTCACGCTCTCCAACGCCTTTGAAGGCGTTTGGCAAGAAGCGCAAAAGCGGCAATGCACGCTGCGCACTGCCGCTTATGTAATTGCCATCGAGCGTGTGTATCGCGCGACGCAACTCAACGGGATTTCGTAGGCCTCCGACCAGGAGGCAGATCTGCGAACTTCGCCTAATATCGCAAGATGCAATCGAATGTCAGACGATTGTCGATCACGTCGTGACGATTCGACACCGGCACTTCCCATGCGACGCCCAGTTCCAGGTTTCCGCTGGGCTTGTACTTGAAGCCGAACGCCCCGGTTACGACGTCATTTCCGGCAACACCCGTGGAACCGAAGTTGAACACATCGAGTCCACCATAGCCAGGCACGCCGCCGCTTCCCGATCGCATCCAGTGATACCAATTGACTTCTGTTAATGCATAAACGCCTGGCCACCAAAGCAGAGTATCCCAGTGGTTCGACCAATAGGCGACTTGGCTGCCATCACCGTTGTCGCTGGGGATTCGGACGCCAGCACCACTGATCCAATGCGATGAATCGCCAATTTGCGTGCCGCCCGTGGCGAACAAATGGAACTCGCCATCATTGCGTCCCTGCAACGTCCGCGTGCTGCCGACAGGCAACGAAAAGGTAGCACCCACGCTCGCAATTCGCTGCAACTCTGGGTCTTTGTAAATGTTGTATTTGAGGCCCGCAGTCACATCGACCCAGCCATCATCCAGCGGCGCATCATTGCTGGCAAAAATGAAGCCATCTTTTGTGGCGATAAAGGATAGATCTTCCGTAATCGCCGCCCGGGCCTGCATGGCGATGTAGTTCAGATCCCCTGAGCCAAGTGCTGGCGGAAGTTGGTGATGAACAAAGATCAATCTTGCTTCTGTCAATGTGCGAGGATCTTCGAAGAATAGCGGATTCGTGATGGGACTGATGAAACAGTCGTAGCAATGATCGCTCGGCTGCAACCAATTCAAAGGATGCAAATCACCCAACAGTCCGCACCCCTCGTCGCAGCAGGCGTCCTCTTCCGCGCAAACCGCGCACGGGGCGACTTCCTGTGAGATCTCACCATCGTCACCCACCAAAACTCCCAGCCAAGCCAGTAAGAAAAGCGTCTTCATTGTGAACGTCCTTGTATCTATGTGCGGCGACAACCCGAGACTATCGATCGACTCCATGATCGATCCTCGTGAAGTCGGTTGCCTCCTCGGCGTTGATTCGACCAACTTCGATGCAGTAATTATCTCATTGCATAAAGGTGGGCGCGCTCTGCGTGCATCGACAGAATCACTCTAATCGGCAGAGTCTACCTAGAGACACAAAGACACGGCCAACCCGGAGATAAAGGTGCGCGAACTGTCACAATTGGAGTCTCAATCCATTCAGCCATAGATACGATGCGCATTGGGTATGTGCCATCATCAACCCGTGGCTGACACAAACGACCGCTCGGATTCGCGCAAGGGGCGACTCGCTGTGCACTATCGACCGCTACCTAAAAGCGCGCTTTCGGTCACGCGTTGCAGGACTTCACAGGCAGTCTTGATCTGAGGCTCCGTCACATCCAGGTGGGTCACAGCGCGAATCTGCGTGGGGCTGACTGCGAGAACCAACACATTCTGCTCCTTCAGTTTCGCGACAAAATCATGCGCCGTTCCCAGCAAGGGATCGACTCGGAGAATCACGATGTTCGTATCGACTTGCTCCGGTTGAAGGGTCAGGCCCTCAATGCCACGAATGCCATCGGCCAAGAGTTGGGCATTGGCGTGATCGTCCGCCAGGCGTTCGATGTTGTTCTCTAAGGCATAAACGGCACCCGCCGCTAGTATGCCAGCTTGCCGCATGCCACCACCAAACAATTTGCGATGCCGGCGCGCTTCCTTGATCACTTCTTTTGGTCCCGCCAGCGCGGAACCGACAGGCGCACCGAGGCCCTTGCTGAAGCAAACGCTGACTGTGTCAAAATGCCGCGCCCAGCGATCGACGGAAATCTTCGTCGCCACGGCGGCGTTAAATAAACGCGCGCCATCCAAATGCGTTCGCAGGCCGTGCTCATGCGCCCAGGAGCAAATCTCCGCCACGCTCTCATAAGGTTGGATGCGACCTGCACCTCGGTTGTGGGTGTTTTCCAGGCAGACCAATCGGGTGCGTACAAGGTGATCATTGACCGGTCGGATCAGCCCGACCAATTGACCGGGCTGGAGCACGCCATAATCGCCATCGACCGTGCGTGTCGCAACACCACTTAACTGGGCAAACGCGGCCTGCTCGTAGTTGTAGATATGACATCCGGTCTCGCAGATGAATTCATCGCCGGGTTTACAATGAATGCGAACCGCGATCTGATTCGTCATGGAACCCGAAGGCATGAAAATGGCCGCTTCCTTGCCGAGCAATTCGGCGGTCAAGTCTTGCAATCGTTCAACACTGGGATCGATGTCGATGACATCATCCCCCACCTCGGCAGCCGCAATGGCCGCCCTCATCGCTGGCGTTGGCTTGGTTACGGTATCACTGCGAAGATCAATCATGGCTCTCTGTTCCGTTTACGAATATGTCCACGGCAAATCCGTCAGGCAACGTAACACGCTACGGGGCGGATTTCCAGCGGTTCCATGTCGCCCCACCCTTCCGCTGGGCTGGTTAAGCGAACAAAATGAATGATTCGAGTGTCCTCCCCATGCCTTGCCGGAAAGCCGCATGCCTGAACGTGAACTTCAAATCGAACGCATCGACACCCGCCGAGATGATGTCTCCGCGGCGTTGGACGCATTGCGCCGCAAGCTCAGCCCCCGCGGTGACGTCGTCAGCGAAGCAGGGCAAAAGCGAACGATCGAAGTGTTCGGCGAACCGCTTTCCCCACAACAAGTGGTGGAGCGCATCTGTGGCCAGGTGCGCGAACACGGACTGCCAGCACTGCTCGAGTACACAGCAAAGCTGGACAAAGCCCAAATCACGGCCGAGACCTTGCGCGTTACCCCAGACGAACTTGCCAGCGCTCATGCCGAAGCCGCGCCGGAATTCCTGGCGACAATCCGACGAATTAAATCGAACATCCTGGAATTCCAAACAGCAATTCTGCATCGAGATGTCGAGGTGACGCGCCCTGATGGGGTCGTACTGCGGCAGCGGTATCTGCCAATTGAACGCGTCGGCATTTGTGTCCCCGGTGGTGCGGCCGCCTATCCATCCACCGTACTGATGACAGCTGTTCCCGCTCAAGCAGCTGGTGTTAGCGAGATCGCCGTTGTCGCGCCTCCCACAGCCTACGGCGCGAACAACCGTGACGTGTTGGCGACATGTCACGAACTGGGGATTACCGAAGTTTATCGTTGCGGCGGCGCTCAGGCTGTCGCCGCCATGGCCTATGGCGTAGAAGGCTTGCCGAAAGTCGACAAGATCGTCGGCCCCGGTAATCTATTTGTCGCATTGGCGAAGAAGCATGTCTATGGTGAGGTCGATATCGATTCCATCGCTGGACCAAGCGAAGTGGTGGTCATTGCCGATGAAACGACCCGACCCGATTTCACCGCTGCCGATTTGCTGGCACAGGCCGAGCATGCTCCCGGTGCCAGCATACTAATTACCTGGAACGAGGCCACGCTCCACGCCACCTATGCCGAATTAAAACGCCAGGTCGCGATTTTGTCGCGTGAGGAACTCACCATTCAAAGCCTGGAAGCGTTTGGCTGTTTGATTTTAGTGCGCGATGCCGATGAAGCCTGTCACATTACCGAATCGATTGCGCCAGAGCACTTGCATATCGCCACCGACAATGCCGAAGCGCTGCTCGCCAAGATTCGCTTCGCTGGCGCAACGTTTCTCGGCAACTACAGTCCCGTGGCTCTGGGCGACTATGCTGCCGGTCCTTCTCATGTGCTTCCCACAGGCGGCACGGCGCGTTGGGCGGCGGGACTCACGGCCAACAGTTTTCTCCGCGGCGGCAGCGTGATCAAGTACAGCCAACACGCTTTGAAAAACATCGCGCCCCATGTGCAACGCTTGGCCGACAAAGAAGGCCTGACGGCGCATCGTGCCAGCGTCGACGTGCGATTGAAGTAGCGAATGATAGCGAGTTAATCTGCCCATGTTTGTCCGCCCTGAAATTGTCGCGATGAAAGGTTATGTCCCTGGCGAGCAGCCTCAGGGAGGCAGCTTTATCAAGCTCAATACGAACGAGAATCCCTATCCTTGCTCGCCCCAAGTCGGCGAAGCGATTCGCGCCGCGATCGACCGCGGCTTATCGAAGTATCCCGACCCGCAAGCGACTTCATTTCGCGCCGCCGCCGCCAAGGTGTATGGCATCGATCCCGATTGGATACTTTGCGGCAATGGCAGCGATGACATTCTCACGATTCTTACGCGCGCGTTCGTGGGTCAGGGCGAATTGCTGCGACTGCCCTATCCCAGTTACATCCTTTATAAAACCTTGGCGCAACTCCAGGGTGCCCATAGCGAGGAAGTCCACTTCGCGCCGGATTGGTCACTAACGCCAGAGTTCAGCGCGGCGACGCCCAATCTCAAACTCGTCTTTCTTCCCAATCCCAATAGCCCCACCGGCACGCTCATCACGCGCGATGCGATGCTCGACCTGGCTGACCGCTTACCATGCCCGGTATTGATCGACGAAGCCTATGGCGACTTCGCGAAATGGAACGCCATCGATCTGGTGAAGCAAAACCCCAAGCTCATGGTGAGTCGCACTTTGAGCAAGTCCTACGCGCTGGCTGGACTACGTTTTGGTTTCATCATTGCCCAGCCGCAAATCATTCGCGAATTGGAAAAGGTCAAAGACTCCTACAACTGCGATACGCTGGCCATCGCCGGGGCAACCGCCGCCATCAGCGACCAAGACTGGCTCCACCATAACACCGCGCAGGTAATCTCGACGCGCGAGCGACTGACCACGGCGCTGCGCCAACTCGGATTTTCGGCCCTATCGTCCGAGGCGAATTTTGTCTGGTGTACACATCCGTCACAGGCCGCGCAACCGCTCTACCTCGCACTGAAAAATGAACGAGTGTTGATACGATATATGAACTATCCCGGCTGGAGCGACGGCTTGCGCATCAGCGTCGGCACCGACGCCGAGATCGATACGCTGCTGTCGCTGCTGTCGCGCTTCATCACTTAACGACTTTCATCTTCTCCCTCACCACTCTCTCTCCATGTCACGCACCAGCACCATTTCGCGCAAGACTAACGAAACCCAAATCGAATTGTCGCTGAACCTCGATGGCAGCGGTCAATCGCGACTTGAGACCGGCGTGGGCTTCTTAGATCACATGCTCAATCTGTTTGCCCGACATGGCGTGTTCGATTTGGATGTCAAATGCATTGGGGACTTGCATGTCGATCAGCATCACACTGTGGAGGATATTGGTATTTGTTTGGGTCAAGCCTTTAGGGAAGCACTCGGCGACAAAAAGGGCATTCGACGCTACGGGCATTTCACATTGCCAATGGAAGAGACACTTGTGACCACTACCGTTGACCTCAGCGGGCGGTATTTCCTGGTGTTCGGTCCCACGTTTCCTGCTCCTAAGATCGGCGAATTCGATAGCGAGTTGGTCGAGGATTTTTGGCAAGCGTTCGCCGCCAACGCACTGTGCAACTTCCACGTGCAACTACATTACGGCCGTAATAGCCACCACATCAGCGAGGCGGTTTTTAAGGCTTCCGCCCGAGCCCTACGCATGGCGGTCGAAATCGACGCGCGGCAAGCGGGTCAAGTACCAAGCACCAAAGGAAGCCTCTAGCCGACGCGCCAGGTAACATTTCGCGAAATTCTCCGAAAGGATAGTCAGGGTCGCCGGTAGAAGTATTATCGGCCACACTCATTTCGCGGAGGGTTCTCGATATGCGACGTACGCTTTACCTCGTTTACGGAATTGCTTGCCACCTCTTATTCTTGCTGACTTTCGCCTGGCTGTTTGCTTTCGTGGGGAATCTGCTTCTCCCCAAGACGATCGATCACGGTGCTACCTCTTCGCTACCGATCGCCCTGGCGGTGAACTCCTTTCTGATCTTGCTGTTTGCCCTACAGCACTCGATCATGGCCCGTCCCGCGTTTAAAGCGTGGTGGACGACCATTATTCCCCGGCCGATCGAACGCAGTACCTACGTCTTGCTCTCCTGCTTTTTCACGGCGCTGTTGATCGTGCTGTGGCAGCCTATCGATGCCATCGTTTGGAATATCACGCATCCCGTCGCGTGGGGCGCGATGTGGGCGCTATTCGTCGCCGGCTGGCTGTTGGTGCCGGCGGTTACGTTGCTCATTAACCATTTCGACCTGTGCGGCACGCGGCAAGTCTGGCTGCATTGGCAAGAGCAATAGTACTCCGGGCTTCCGTTTCGCACGCCGCTGCTTTACTCCGTCGTACGTCATCCGCTTTATATCGGCTGGATGATCGCCTTTTTCGCCATCCCCACGATGACCGTCGGGCACTTACAATTCGCTGTGTTAATGACGGCTTACATGGCCATCGCTGTCGTGTTTGAGGAACGCGATCTGGTCGCTCATTTCGGCGAGCAATACAACGCGTATCAGCGGCGTGTGCCAATGTTTGGCGTGCGACTACTGAAGTCATCCTCGGGCTTACCTGGTGAGAACCCTGACTTGGAGACTACCAAAAGTTGATGATCGGCCGGGACGTTTAGCAGCACCTTGATGTGCTTAGCCACATATCACAGTCAAACTTACGGCTCTTCCTCGCCTGTATCGAGCCAAATAACAAGATACAACCGATCTTTGCCGTCATTCAAGAGCGTCGTGGAGGGGAGGTAAATGCGCGCGCGAGCAGCAGTGTTGACTTCTACCTTGCTCTTGAGTTTGAAGGTCGAATCGGAAGGCGACTCGATCGTCACGGTCATCAACTTATCATCGTCTGGCTTGGAGACAGTAATCCGAGCGGAATCGTTGGCATCTGCGCGGTCGCTGACACACTTCGTGGTGACTGGCTTTCCGAATGTTGTGGGCACATCCTTTATCCGTTGATAGCCAGGAGTCGGTTTCTCGTTGTCACGACATATCAGGAAGAAATTCTCAATCTCGGTTAGCACGAACTCGCCATGCTTCTGAGCATTCACATCCACACCAATGTTCTCAAACCAGTCTTTGTCCATAACCCAAAACGCCGTGGAGACGGTCACATCGGGAGCGGTCCTCGGTTCATCCGCCTGCGAAAAGGGCGCAATGCATAGCAAGCAACAGAGAGGCAGAATCACCTGCCAGCCAAGGCATTTGCCGAGATCGACGAAGCCAAAACTGTTTTCGCTACTCATAGCCACT
>JBGSHH010000387.1:0-7467 GCA_041752355.1 Pirellulaceae bacterium
CGGTTGCCATATACTTCCTCTTGATGCGGAGTTAGTTATGGAAGAAAGCGTCTCTGTGATCCGACAATAGCTGCGTCACTGAGACGGGAGCAACTCTTTGAACGCAGGCAAGTCTTGGATTGCCGCCAGGTCGCGATCGCTTGCCATGTGCTCGAAGTTCGCATATCCTGCCGCGATCGCCTCTTTGAGCACGGCGACTGCGTCGTTGAGGAACTTTTCCCGCTCGGCGGGTGATTTGGCGGCACGAGCGCAAGCACAATAGACGCAAGCGCTGTTATACAGGTGGTCCGCGTTCGTGGTTCCCAAGGCGCGCAACTTGGTGACCGCCTGCAATGCTTCTTCGGTTCGCCCCTCCGGCGCCAGTAACTGCGCACGCAAATCTAACAGGTAGAGCAGTTTGTTGGGCGGTTGCTTAAAGAGTGCTTCCCAGTCTCCCATCGCGATCGGTGCCATTTCGCACTGTTCGACCCACGCTTGGGCCTGACCGATCCAGTGCTCTAGTCCTGCCGGGAGTCTGTCGATCTTTTGGAGATCCAAGAGGATCTGAATGCCGCTGCGGTAGGATTCGATCGCTTGCTCGAATTGTTTCTGCTGTTGATAGGCCGAGGCGATTCGATAGTGGCTGGTGAATTGATCGAGTTGAGCCTGCGTATCGCTGGGGTTGGACTCGGCTAACTTCTTGGTAATCGTCAACGCTGATTGGAAAGTGCCAATCGCCCCAGGCAATTGATTCGAGGCAATATAGGCGTCTCCCAGTCTTTCGTAGGTAATGGAAAGGCCTCGCTGCGCGTCGGCATCGGTCGGATCGCTTTCCGCCAATTCCTTGATCACTTTCAGCCCTGTGTTATATGACTCCAACGCGGCGTTCACTTCCTTTGCCTTTAGTTGGGCGTTGGCACGAATGACGTGCGCTCTGGCCAAGTCGCGTCGAATCATGACATTCTTGGGATCCGACTTCTCCAAGCTTAGGCAAATATCCAATCCTTGGCGGCTAGATTCCATGGCGCCCGCGACATCGCCAGTTTCAAGCAGTACATGGGTGAGCCTTGGGTAAACGCTAGAGAGGCCAAGTTGTGTCAAATAATCATGAGGATTCTCCGCCAAGAACTTTCGGGAACTTGCCGTCGATTTCTGATAGGACTTAATGGCATCGTCCATCTCTCCCGCTTGGAGTTGGCCATCTCCCACGCGCGCATACCAGTCCGCCATGGTGCGTTGAGCTTCGGGATCGTTCGGATACGCCTCGGCCCAACGCTCACTGACGATTGCTCCCTGTTGATAGGAATCCAAGGCCTTACGCACTTGTCCTTCGCGGAGCTGCAAGTCACCCAGTCGCGCGTGCCAGGCGGCTAAGTCGCCAAGCGCTTGGGACACGCCTGGTCCGGCCTGATTCGCCAAGTCGTTGGCAATCGTGAAGCCTTGTTGATATAGCTTTATCGCCTCCGCAACCTGGCCGGACTGCACCCGCGCATCGCCAAGCTTTCCATAGGATCTGGCAAGTTCGCGTTGAGCCGTTGCGTCTTTCGGGCTTTTGACGGCGAGTTGTTGCGAGATATCCAAAGCGCGTTGATAAACTTTGGTCGCCTCCGCGGAAGGGCCATCACCACCGATCTCGGGACTGGCCCCGATCTTCAGGAACACATCGCCCAGATCGTGCAGCGCGGCGACGGTGCTACGATCTATCGCTGGTCGCGTGACAAACGACTCGGAAACCTTGCGCAACTGGGCGAGCGCTGTTTGCAGCAGCGAACGGCGCAATTCGCCGGTACCAGGGGCATTTTCGAGACTTCGTTGAATGTCAAAGATCACGCTTTCCAGCGATTTCAGGGCGAGTTGGCTTTGCTCGCGCGCTACCTTTTCATTTTGCTCGGCCTCTTTGCGCGCAGTATCCAGGTCTCGAATCGTACTCTCCAGTTCCTTGCTTTTCTTGGTAACGATGTCGGTCTGTTGGATCGCTAGCTCGGCATTGTTGGAAGCAATGATAGCGAGTGTCGTCGAGATAGCGCTGCCGACAATGAGCAAGATAACAACCGACGTCGCAAGCGCGGCGATCACTGGATTCCGCCGGCACCAGCGCCAGGCGCGCGCGGGGCGACTGACGGGGCGAGCGAGGACGGGGCGACCTTCGAGAAAGCGTTGCAGGTCTTCCGCCAGAAGCTGTGCTGTGCCGTAGCGCTTGTGCGGTTCTTTCGCCAGGCATTTCAGGCAGATCGTTTCCAAATCGCGCGGGATCGATCCGTTCAACACATGAGGCGCGATCGGTTCATTGTGAATGACCTGCCGAATGGTTGCTTCGGCGGATTCGCCGATGAACGGCGCGCGTGTGGTGAGCATCGCATACAGAATCGCCCCCAGGGCGTAGATATCCGCCGCCGGTCCCACCATCCGCGTTTGTCCGGCCGCTTGCTCGGGCGACATATATCCGGCCGTTCCCAGCACTTGCCCTGTCTCGGTCATCGAGGCTTCCGCGGAATCCTCGTCATTCCAGAGTCGCTTGGCTAATCCAAAATCTGTGATCCGCGGCACGCCTGTCGTTGTGAGGAGAATATTGGCCGGTTTGAGATCGCGATGGACAATGCCTTGGCTGTGGGCATAAAACATGGCCTCAGCCAGCTGTTTTACAAGTTCCGCGGAGCGTTGCGCAGCAATCGGCTCATCGCGATGCAGTTGCGATAGACTGCCTCCACCGACAAAATCCATCGTGTAGTAGTAGTGTCCTTCGTGAACGCCGACTTCGTGGACCGATACAATCCCAGGATGATCGAGCTTGGCGGCAGCGCGGGCTTCGGCTTGAAAGCGTTGCACCTCGCGCGGACGGGCGAGTTCGCCGGTGCGAATCATCTTGACCGCCACGATCTTCCTCAGCTTGGCTTGACGCGCTTTGTAAACCACCCCCATGCCGCCGCTCCCCACTTCGTCCAATATCTCGTATTCGCCAAAGTACTTGATCTTGCCGCCGCGACGGGCACCATGTGACGAATCGCGTTCGCCCGCGTCGTGTGTTTGTTCACTTCTGCCTGGCACTTGCTGGCGCGATTGCGGGGGATTGTTGTCGGGTAGAAAGTTCGCCATCTGGTCCCAGTCGGCAAAGAACTCAGTCAATTCCGCGCGCAGTTCAGGATGCTTCGCCAGCAATGCGGCTCGATCAATTACGCGACCTTGCTCCCGCGCTTCATAACATTCGGCGATGATGGCATTTAAATCTGCATTATCCGAATCGGATGACGAATCGCTCATTGTGAATTCCCCAGCGATAGTTGTCTGCGCAAGCCTCTTAATCCGCGTTTGAGCAAACCGGCCACGGCGTCGGTGCTCTTGTTCATTTCCTGGGCGATATCGGCGATCGGCCAATGTTCGATGTATAAGAGGATGACCGCCATCCGCTGCTTCTCTGGCAGTTGCGAGAGGGCGTCGGCGAGCAGCTCGTACAACTCGTTGCGCATCGCCTGTTGGCTGGGGGAAGTTTGCTCGGCCGCCAGAAATCTCTCCATTCCTACCGAAGATTGCTCGATGCGCGCCGCTAAATTGACTTCGCGATCGGGATCGCGACATTGCGCATCCCAATAACGCCACAAGCCCTTGAGATTGTTCGTCAAGATCTCGCGCAGCCAGGCTTTGAATTGCGCCTCGTCTCGCCCTTTGAATTGCGCCAAGTCGCGATAGGCGTCTTGCATGGTGTCTTGCACCACATCGGAGGCATCAAATTTGTTCTGGAGGCGGCAACCGAGCTGCACCACCGCCATGGCGCGCAAATAGCCACGATATTTGTCGGGATTCGCCACCCAGGACTCGGGACCGGTGGAAGTTGGTTCGATCATGGTGTTCTATTGCGAGCAGCGGACAACCTGTCAATTCGCGGAATATCCATTCGCTAAAGGTGCGTTTAATCCCCAGCAGGGCGCGAAAAGTGAAGGTCTTTTCGATTATGACACCGACGGACCTCGTCGTTATAAATTGGTAACAAACTGGTAACAAGCAATCGTCGGGAACGTTTTGCCTGTCGGATTCGTCTAACATAGAGCTAAACTTGCCTATCCTTGAATTCCGTCACTCGACATGGGTCGTGGAGAATCTGCTATGCGTCTTGGCTTAACGGCCCGCGCCGCTGTGATTTCTTGGTGTTTGTTGCTGACTTTGGTGTGTGGGATATCGCTGGCCCAAGAGCCTGCAGCGCCCGAACCAATGCCCCGCTCGCCGATGAATCCGGAGGCGACGAAGCCCCCGGCACTGCGCGAACAATCCATCTACATCCCTTACGCCAAGCTGAGGGCGATGTTTGAAAAGGAAGGGCGGGGTGTCTTCCTTCCTTACGACAAGTTTCAGGAGTTATGGAAAGCGGCGCAAGCGGCGGGGGATAAGGCAGCGCCCGAGAAGCCGACGCTGGGAGCGATTATTACCCAGATCGACAGTCAGGCGACGATCCAGAAAGATGTCGTCAGCGTCACCGCCAAAGTTGGCATCGACCTGCTCACAGAAGGTTGGCACGAGGTTCCGCTGCGACTGGCTGATTCCGCGATTCGCTCCGCCAAGATCGGCGATGAAGCGGCGCGTGTCGTCTTCACGGCCGAGTCTGGCTACAAACTGCTCTACGAAAAGAAAGGTCCCGCAGCGCAGCACATCGATTTGGTCTTGGAGTACTCCAAGGCGTTCAGCAAAGCGCCCGGCACCAACAGCGTCTCCTTCGATGCTCCGCAGGCACCGATCAACCGCTGGCAAATCACGATTCCCGAAAGTGGCGTGAAGGTGCAGGTGCATCCCGATCTCTCCACCACCGACGCCGCTGCGGTCAAGCCGGACGACAGGGAAGCAGCCAAGGAAACCAAAGTCGAGGCCTTCGTCGGTTCCGCGCCGCACGTGCAACTGACGTGGAATCCCAAAGCCGAAGGTGCCGCGGGACAGAACGCGCTGGCCACTGTGCAAGTTCGCGAAGAGGTGACGATCGATGAAGGCGTGATGCGAACGCGGTTGCTGCTCGCCTACGAGATTTCGCGGGCCGATCTCAAGGAGTTGTCATTTCAGGTACCATCCGATCAGAACGTCGTCAATGTCTTCGATCCCAATGTGCAAAAGTGGGAGCAAAAAGGGGAGAAGGATGGCCCACGCACGATAACCGTTTCGCTGTTTCAGCCAGTCCGTGGCACACAGTACGTCACCGTGGAACTTGAGAAGTTCAGCAATACCGCCGAGATGGCGGCCGATGTGAAACGGAAGGAACTTGCGATTCCCGATATTAAAGTGCTCAACGTCCAGCGCCAGCAAGGAATCGCCGTCGTTCGCTTGGAAGGCTCATTACGAGGCGAAGCCATCACGCGCACGGGACTCTTGCAGATCGATGCCGCGGACTTGCCTGCGCCTTTGGCGGGACAAGATTGGCCCTTTGCTTATCGCTATGCCGCGCATCCCTACGCCCTGACGCTGAGCGTGGAGAAAGTGTTGCCGCAGATTGAAGTCGATGAACTAGTCGAAGCCTACCTCGAACCGCAACAACTGACGCTCGATTTGTTGGCCATCTTTAAAATCGAAAAGGCAGGCGTGTTCCAACTCGATCTCGATGTCCCCGAAGGCTTCGACGTCCGCCACGTGCAAGGGCGCGATGCGGCCGGCGCGGCGGCGGTGACGGTCGATTCGTACCATGTCGATGAAGTTGATGTAGATGGCAAGAAGGCGAAGACGCGGTTGGTCGTCAATCTCAGCCGCAAGGCGCTGGGCCGCGTGGCGCTGTGGGTGGAACTGCAACGACGGCAAGTCGATGTCAATCTGCAAACGCCGACAGGCAAATCGAGCACACTGGCTTTTCCGATTCCACGCGTCGCGCCTGCGAAACTCAATCGCGTGACGGGGCGTTTGCTCGTCTATGCCCCCGGAAGTCTGCGCATCGCGCCTACCGACGCCAAGGGACTGCGCAGCATCGCGGTGGCCGAGGCCTTGCAAGGCGTGGAATCGACGCGCGATGGTCGCTTTCCACTGACGCGCGAACTGGTCGCCTATGCCTACACTCAAGAGCCCGTCGCATTGGAACTAGCCGCGGAGCGTCGCGCACCATTCATCACCGCCGAGCAGCTCGTTTTCGTGCAAGTCGAACCCGGCCTGGTGAAGTACGAAACGACGATTGACTACAACGTGCTCTATAGCAGTGTCAAGTCGCTTCGTGTCGATGTGCCAGCCGATCTTTACGAACAAAAGGAACTCCGCCTGCCCCCTGGTGCGATCAAAGAAAGAAAGCTCGAGCCGCACCCAGACGATGTTGCCGCCGGCTATGTGGCGCTGGAACTTACCAGTGATGCCGAGTTTCTCGAAGCCAGTTCGGTAAAGTTCATCGGCGAGCGCAAACTGGCGGAACTGCAAGTGGGTAAGAGCGTCCAGATTCCGTTGCCGGCTCTCGTGCCGCGCGGCGTCGATCGACACACTGGCAAGATCGCCGCTGCCAAGAGCGAAACGATCGATCTGGGCGTGGAAGGAACTCCGACGGGTCTGCGTCCGATCGATCCCCACTTTGAACTTCCCATTCATAAATTGCCCGCCCCCGCCGCCATGGCGTTTGAGTTTGTCGGCGATTGGTCGCTGACGCTGTTGGCGACGCGTTACGAACTGGAAGATGTCAAACGGACGAGCATCGACCGCGCCTTTGTGCGAATGGTGGTGACACGCGGCGCGGAGGCCGCCGTGCAATGTTTGTATCGCATTCGCAGCGCCAAACAACGGATTGCGATTGTGCTCCCCAGTGGTGTCGATACCAAAACGGCGTTCAATCGGCAATCGTTGCGAGTGAACAATCAACCGGTATCGCTCGAAACCGATGGCAAGCAATATTTCATTCCGCTGGTCGGTCACACGGCGGAAGATTTCATTCTTGTCGATTTGCGTTACACCGCGCAGCGCTCGACGAGTCTCGAATTGCCGGAGTTTCCCAATGATCCCGCCGTGCAGCAAGTTTACCTGGCGGTCTACTTGCCGGAGGAACAACGCCTCCTGGGGGTCAATGGCGCTTGGACAGAGGAAGATGTTCGCGACGCCGAGAACGTCGTGCGAACTTCGCGCGCCGATGCGGAACTCTTGACCTGGGTACAGGAAGGAGTGGCCGAAAGTCGCAGCGTCGATGCGTTTCCTGCGGATGGCAGTCGCTACTTGTACTCGTCGCTACGTCCTGCGACTGGTTCCGCCGGCGCGCTGACGCTCGTAACCGTCCATCGCTACTTGCTGTGGGGTGCGATTGTGTTGGTGGTGGCAGGCGTGGGACTGGCCCTTTCGACACGTTCGATCGGGGTGCGACTGTGGTGGTTGGCGGCGCTCATTGTCGCGGTGGTGCTATCGTCGCTGTTTGCTCCAACATTCGCGGCGGCGGTGCTGAATCAGGTGTTCTACTGGGCGCTGGCTTTGGTGTTGTTGATCTGGCTGACGCAACTATTGGTGTGGGCATTGCCAAAGGCGGGGACGTGGTTCTCCAGTCGTTCTGCACGCGCTGCTGCG
>JBGSHH010000388.1:0-2819 GCA_041752355.1 Pirellulaceae bacterium
GAGTATGTTGTTTCGCAAACCGAGGGTGCCGCGAATTGCTTTCCGTTTGATCTCGATACAGTGCAATTCATGACTCCCTTCATGAAACACAAATACTACAGTGGCCGAACTGACGCCCCCGCACAAACGAAACAAGATCGGGCCGTGATATTGCTCCTGCATCATCCCTTGTGGTCGGATCAGCAGATTGCGGAAAATGTTCCGACAACAATAAAACAGCTTCAACGAAACACCGACTATACTGCCCTAAGAGCATCGCGTAATAAACAACATGCGACGTAACCGTTCGTTGTTTCTTAGTTGCCTCTGGGCAACTCCTGGCGAAAGGCGATCACTTCTGCATCAGCGCCCCCAGCAACTCCTCCCGCCACACATCCTTCTCCGGATCGTACGCACCAAACCCCGAGCAGAATTCCCAGTAGCTCCAGGCGAAGCCGTGCTTTTCGGCTTCCTTGACCACGGCTTTGGTCCACTTCACGCGCTGCGCCATGTCGGCGGCGGAGAAGACGCCGAACTCGCCGAGCAGTAAGGGGCGATTGTGCTGCTGCGACCAATCGGCCGCTTTCTGAAAATCGCTGGCGAGCGTGGCGCGTTCCTTTTCGCTCCCCCACTCGCGACCTTTCCACTGATCCGCGCCCGCTTGCCACGGCGCGCCTTGGTGCGTGAACTCAGATGGCAAATAGTAATGAAACGTCGCGACGATGTGGCGATCGTCGTCAGGCAATTTCATGTTCGCCAGATTGTTAACGTTGCTCCATGAACTGGGACCGATCACCACGATCCGCGTGGGATTGCTTTTACGCATGATCGCCAGAATCTTAGGGAACATCGCGTTCCATGCTTCGTCGCTGAGTTTGTTGTGCGGTTCGTTGAGCAATTCGAAGTACACACTCGCCGGTTGTTCGCGATAGTGTTCGGCGAGTTGTTTCCAAATTCCCGCCAGGCGCGCTTCGTGCGCGGCAGGGTCCTGCATGATCTCGTCGTAATGATGCACGTTGACGATGATCGCCAGGCCGTTCTTCTTGGCTTGCTCCACCGCCCAATCGACGCGGGCGAGGAACTTCGGTTCGATCGTGTAAGGCGCCTCTTTGGCCGCATGGTTGGACCACTTCACCGGCAGCCGCACCGAATGGAAGCCTGCCTTTTTGATAGCGGCGAAGTACGACTCCTTGAGCGTGACGCCCCACTCCCCTTCGCTCGGCGCTTCCAAGGCGTTGCCGAGATTGATGCCGCGCCCCAACAGCTTCGTTGACGGATAAGCGTTGGACTCAGGAGGGTCCGCCGCGCTCACGCCATTGATCGCGAGACACACCGCCAACAGGCCGCACCACATTCTCCACATGGAACACCTCGGAGAGAGAGGGAGATTTGATAGTAGCTGTATGAGGATTTTAGCCTCTGCGTGGGGTAGGCTTCCAGCCTGCCGTGTCTTTCTTAGGCATTTCGGCGGTCCCAGGTAAAAGTTTGTCAGCACCATCGAAATCGATTATCATTCACCCATCCCGCCCGCCTCTCCTCCTACCCCTTCCTGCTCATGAACACGCTACCTCGTCGTGATTTCCTCGTCTCGTCGTTAGGTGCCATGGCCGGTCTGTCGGCAGTGGGGAGCGCCGCCGGCGCGGTCCGTGTCGATCTCGGGCCGCACTACTCCGATTCGGTGTTCTTGACCTGGTTCACCGATCCGACGACCACGATGGTTATTCAGTGGATTGGTCCCGCCTCGTCGCCGGAGTTCGTGGTGCATGCCGCGACGAACGATCCCCTCTGGCGCGCTGCCCCGGTCGTGACGAAGCCCTTTCCCGAGACCGACCTCCTGGTGCATCGTTGCGAATTGCGCGGCCTGACGCCGGATACCGACTATCGCTTCGCGATTGGGGACGATTCGCGACGCTATCACTTCCGCACCATGCCGGCCAAGGCCAACGACACCCTCACGTTTGTCTCCGGTGGCGATTGCGGCACAGGGGTCGAAGCGATCAACAGCAACAAACTGGCCGCCAAACAAGATCCTCGTTTCGCGTTTATCGGCGGTGACTTGGCCTATGACAATGGGAGCGCGCCTTACACATTCTTGCAGTTTTTGCACAACTACAGCCGGCACATGATCGACAGCCAAGGGCGGATGATTCCCATGGTGACCTGTGTCGGCAATCACGAAACGCGTGGTGGTCGACGGAATATGCACGATGCCGCGCCGAGTTATCTCAGCGTGTTCGATGGCATTTTCGCGCAAACGTCGTTCGGCGTGCTCGACTTCGGCGACTATCTCAGCTTGGTGCTGCTCGATACGGGGCATCTCATGTCGGTGAAGGGAGAGCAAACGAGCTGGCTGGGAAGAACTCTGCAGGAGCGGCAAGAGCGCCCGCATTTGATTGTGGCCAATCACGTGCCTGCCTATCCGTCGTATCGCACGTATGAATCGACCGGCGGCGACAATCGCAAGTACTGGTGTCCACTGTTTGAGCGATTCAATGTCGATGTGGTGTTGGAACATCACGATCACACGTTCAAGCGCACGCATCCGCTGAAAGATGGTCGGCCCGATCGTTATGGCGTGCCGTACCTGGGCGATGGTTCGTGGGGCAAATTGCGCTCGCTGCATAAGCCAGAGCAACGCCCTTACCTGGCGACGTATAGTTCGGCCTATCACGTCTCGGTGCATCGTTTGGAAGGGGAACATCGCTTTCACCTCGCGCTGGAAGGCTCCGGCAAAGTCGCCGACGTTTGCACCACGACCAAACGCCCCGCGAAGAAGGGTTAATGCCTCGTGGGGTAGGCTTCCAGCCTGCCGTCTCAAGTGCCTCTAAAAGGACGGCAGG
>JBGSHH010000389.1:0-1787 GCA_041752355.1 Pirellulaceae bacterium
ATTCCTGATGCTATCCTCCATCTTTAACATTCGCGGGAATATTGCCGCCGAATTGTCGAAGGTGGTTTTGTTCGCTACATTGCAGGTTGCTCGGCCTGCCCTTTGTGCTGCTTCCTCCGTGCCGAACCGCTCTGTCCCAAGGTGATCTCGATGTCCAAAGTTGCCAAGCTCAAAATCGATGACAAGGAACTCGAACTGCCCATTGTCGTGGGAACCGAGAATGAGCACGGATTGGACATTTCCAAACTGCGAGGCGAGACCAACTACATCACCCTGGACGAAGGGTACATGAACACAGGGGCGACGCAGTCGTCGGTTTGCTACCTGGATGGCGAGGTCGGCATATTGCGATATCGCGGCTACCCAGTGGAAGTGCTGGCCGCCAAGAGCGATTTCGTCGAAGTCGCCTACATGCTGATTTACGGCGAATTGCCGACGCGGGTGCAACTCGACGACTTCACGATGATGATTCGCCGCCATACGATGATTCACGAGGCGATGCGGTCGTTTTATAGCGGCTTTCCTCGCGACGCCCATCCCATGGCTATCTTGTCCTCGGTGGTCAGCGCGCTTTCGACGTTTTATCAAGACTCGCTCAACGTCCACGATCCGCGACAGGTGGAAGTTTCCATCCATCGATTGCTCGCCAAGCTGCCGACGATCGCCGCCTATAGCTATAAGAAGTCGGTCGGTCAGCCGTTCATCTATCCGCAGAATGATCTGAGCTATTGCGAGAACTTTCTGAAGATGATGTTCGCGGTGCCGACGGAGCCGTATCGCTGCGACCCTGACTTTGTCGAAGCGCTGAACTTGCTGCTGATCGTGCATGCCGATCACGAACAGAATTGCTCGACCTCGACGGTGCGCATGGTCGGTTCATCGAACGCGAATCTATTCGCTTCGATTTCGGCCGGCATTTGCGCGTTGTGGGGGCCGCTGCATGGCGGTGCGAACGAAGCTTGCGTGAACATGCTGGAGCAGATCGCCGCCGATGGGGGCGACGTGAAGAAGTATGTGAACATGGCCAAGGATAAGAACAGCAACTTCCGCTTGATGGGCTTTGGCCATCGCGTCTATAAGAACTACGATCCCCGCGCGAAGATCATTAAAACCGCCTGCGACAAGTTGCTCGCCAAGCTGTCGCTCAAGGATCCGTTGTTTGATGTGGCGCAGGAATTGGAAGCGACGGCGCTCAGCGATCCGTACTTCATCGAACGCAAACTCTATCCCAACGTCGATTTCTATTCGGGCGTGATCTATCGGGCGATCGGCATTCCGGTGCAGATGTTCACGGTGCTATTCGCGATGGGACGGTTGCCTGGCTGGATTGCGCACTGGCGGGAAATGCATCATTCGCCGACGAAGAAGATTTGCCGCCCGCGGCAGATTTACACGGGTCCAGAAGAGCGCGAATTCGTGCCGATCGACCAACGCGGTTAGTCGCTGTTTGCTCTGCGAACAACGACCAGGTGTCGACTCTGGGCGAACACATCGGCGGCCAAATCTGAGTGCTTGTGTATGTCTGATGTTGTTCGCCCCACGAAGCCTGCGACCTCCGGTCCGCTGGTGCAGCGCAATTGGATCATCACGGCTTCGCTGGTGGTGATCGCGATTTGCATCGGCGGCGCGGCGCTGGCCTACATGCGCGACATTCAGAAGGTATCGATAAAGATGTTTTCAATCTATGAATCGGTTTCATATCGCTCATTTTCGCTAAAATTTGTACTTCCCGTAATACTCGACAATATCCGCAAAGTATGAATTTAGCTACGCGACATGAAATCGAC
>JBGSHH010000390.1:0-3282 GCA_041752355.1 Pirellulaceae bacterium
GGACATTCCTCGCGTAGGCAGGCTGGCGGGGAGAGCAGTCTTCGTCGTGAACCACTTTGTTCAATTCGACGGTCGCTCCACGCCCGATGAACCGGCGTAATCGTCATAAGCTTTATCGACGGAGTCGAAATCGAACTTTGACGATTATGCCGAAATTACCGAGCGGTCCGCCCACCCGACCGCAAAACTGGCGTTAATCGCGTGGGAGCAACGACTTCCGACATCCGGCCACACGCCGCCCGACGCGCCAATTCTCGGCAAAATTCGCCCCGCTGGTGGCCATCCGCTATGATTAAGGGCGGTTTGGCTCAGGAAGAGCGCGACCGTGCTGGGGCAATTTGACGACACGGGGACTAAACCATGACCATGCGACTTCGCGCGGGCTGTCTCGCGCTAGGCCTGCTGCTGTTGCTAGCAAGCGGCGCTTCTTCCACTTTCGCGCAGCAAAACCGTAGCTATCCCGGCGACGACTATCTTCTGCCATTTGGTGCCTACTACAACGGCGACTACAACACCGCCCGCAAAGGCTTTCAGGATGTCGCGCGGGGCGGCATGCGCAGCGTCGAAGGGAAATGGGTCGATTCGATCTGTTACCACGCGATGCTCGGCGAGTGCTACTATCAGCTCGGCGATCGCACGCAAGCGCTCGATCAATACACCAGCGCGATTCGTTTGTTCCTCGCTTATCCAACTTGGATGTTGCGCGTGCAATTTTCCGAAACGCTCGACGCCAATGTCAGCGTACCGCAATTGCAAAATATCACCTGGGGCAAGCCGACGCGGATCTCCACCATCGGTCGCTTTCCCGATACCGCGCTCACCGCGATGGGTCGCCTGGATAACGATCAGGTGGTGAAGCAAGGTGGCGTGGTACAGCCGCCGCAGTATCTTTCCGTGCGTGTGGGCGAAATCAATCGCTGCTTATCGCTCTCCATCGCGCGGCGTCGCGAGATCATGGGACCGGTCTGCGTGCACGATCCGCTCACCGGGCAACTACTCAATGCGCTGTCGAGTCGTCCCGCGCCAGCCAATCATTGGTCGCAAGCTTGGGTAAGCGTGCAACTGGGATTAGCGCTGGCGTCGGCCGATAAGCCCAAAGAAGCGGCGGTGGAGTTGACCAAAGGCTTGCAAGTCGCCAATCGCTTCGATCATCCGCTGACAGCGCTGGCCTTGGTGGAACTCGGCAAGCTGGCGTTTCAAGCGCAGCAGTACGATGCCGCCGCGACGTTGTTCTACGAAGCGACGTTTCCCGCCGTGGCGTTCAATCAGTTCGATACGATCGAGGAAGCTTTTCGCTGTGGACAACTGACACATATCGTCGCCAATAAGCCCGGCGTCTACGCGCCGCTACTCAACGCGCAAGCCTGGGCGAAGATCAAAGGCACGGAAACACTCGAAGCCTCGCTGGCGATTATGAGCGCCGAGAGCCTTAATAACGCCGGGCAATATGGCGACGCCGCCGGCTTGCTCGCGCTATCGACGAAGATCATGGGGCGTAGCGAAATGAGCCGGGGACAGATGGGGGCTCGCTTCAACTATGAAACGGCCCGCGCCGCGTTCGGCCAAGGCAAGCTCGCTCCCGGAAATGCCGCGCTGACGGCTTGCCTGAATTTTCAAAAAGTCGCCTCGCGCCGCCTGTATCAAATTGCGCTGGCCGACAGCTTGTATACCTCGGGACAGTTGCGCGTCGATCGGATCGCCGAGTTGCTGTACGACGACGTACTGCGCGAGCCGACTTCCGCCGACTGGCTGATCGATCCGATGGAAACGATTTCGGTCGTCACGACGCCGCATATCGCGCCGATGGAGCATTGGTTTGAAGTCGCCGTCAAGCGCAAGCAAGCGGAGAAAGCCGCCGACATCGCCGATCGCATTCGTCGCCATCGCTTCTATAGCACGATGCCGACCGGCGGTCGCACGCTCGCCTTGCGCTGGATTTTGGAAGCGCCGGAGGTTGTGCTGAGCGATCCGGCCAAGCTGCAACGTCGCGATCTGCTGGCGAAATATCCCAAACTAGCGGCGGCGGCCAAGGAAGCGACCAACCTTCACGATAAGCTCACCGCGCTGCCGCGCGTCCCCGCCGACGATAAAGCTGCCAAAGAGCAAGCCGCGCTGTTCTCGCAACTCGCCGTAGTTAGCGCCTCACAAGAATTGCTCATTAACGATATCGCACTCCGCCGCGAGCCTTCGGAGTTTGTGTTCCCGCCGCTGTTGGATGTGAAGGATTTGCAAGCGCGCTTGCGTCCCGATCAATTGGTGCTCGCCTACTTCACCACAACGCGCTACGTCGTGGGGTTCGCGATCACCAAAGAAAAGTGCAACATGTGGCAGATCAACGGCACAGGCAAGATCAAGGAAGAGATGGCCGCGCTGTTCAAGGCCTGGGGGCATAGCGATAAGAATTCGATTCAGTCGGTCGCCGATTTGGGTAAAGGCGATTGGCAAGCAACTTCGTCGTCCCTGTTGTCGCAGCTGACCAACGGTGCCAAAGCGGAGCATTTCGATAACTTCAAAGAGCTGATCATCGTGCCCGATGGATTGGTGTGGTACATCCCGTTCGAGGCGCTGCAAATTGGCGAGGCCGGCGCGACCATGCCGCTGCTCTCGAAAGTGCGCGTTCGCTACGCGCCGACACTGGGTCTTTCGCTGCCGGACGCGCGAGCGCTTCCTAACAACGCCAGCACGGCGATTGTGGCAGGACGGATGTATTTGAAAGAAGACGAAACGATCGCGCCGGAAGCCGGCCGTGCGCTAATCAAGAAACTGCCGGGTGCCTACCTCACGCCGAACGAACTCACCGCGCCGAGCAGTCTCTATGCGTCGATCATCGATCGCCTGGTGGTGCTCGATGACGTCGAGGATGTTGATCGCGGCCCGTACGAATGGGCTCCGCTGCGTAGCGACAAAGGCAAGCCCGGCGCGGCGCTGGGACAATGGGCGTTGCTTCCTTGGAGCGGCCCGCAGCAAGTCATTCTGCCTGGGTATCACACGCCGGTCGAGACGGGACTGAAGCGGGGCGGCAATGGGGATGAAGTGTTTTTGTCGGTGATGGGGTTGATGTCGAGCGGCGCGCGAACGGTGCTGCTCAGTCGCTGGCGCACGGCGGGACAAACAAGCTACGACTTGACGCGCGAGTTCGTGCAGGAGTTGCCCTACACCTCCGCCGCCAACGCCTGGCAGCGCGCGGTGCAGTTGGTGTCCGCAACGACGCTTGATTTGACGCGCGAGCCGCGCCTACGCGCCACCGGTGAGGAGGAAGTGAACGCCGAACATCCATTCTTC
>JBGSHH010000391.1:0-3607 GCA_041752355.1 Pirellulaceae bacterium
GGATGTCGGCCAATTCCTCCAGCCGATAGCGGGGCAGGTAGCAGCGCTGCGCGGTAAATGGCTGACTGAAGGTGTGGGCATTCAAGTCGGTCACCACTGCCTCGGCAAGTTCGACAATCGCCGCCGGCATTTAGTCCTCCAGGTGTTTGGTATGGATTCGCAATAGATTGCGATACGGATCGGCATATTCCCAGGCGGGGAAGCCATCCTCGGGGAGCACCACAAAGGTCTGCAGCGCGCCGCTGAGTGTGGCCTCGATCTGATCGCCGCGCAGCGGGAGCGTCGACAGACCCGACAACACGAGACTCTCCGCTTTCACCAAAAAATCCTGGCCGCGGATGTAGAGCACGGTATCGCCCTGGGCCACCGAGAAGATGCGACGGGCAATCGTCGCCGCCACGATGACCAACTGCCCGCCGCGACGGTAGGTGATTTCTTGCGCCGCATGCGTCAGCAGTTGATCAGCCAACCAATGTTGGCCCCGTTCCAGAAGATCGGGCATCGCTTACTTCCCAGAAGTGTCGGACTGCTTATCGTTCCCTAGGCGATTGAGGATCTCGATCAGCTTGGCCAGTTGCTCATCGCTGAGCAGCAACGGTTGACCTGCCGCTTTACGCTTCTCACGAATGAAATAGATGACCCAGACGACCAAGGCTACGATCGCCGGCAATGAGAAGCCCGAGAGCAGCAGGGTCAGTACGGCAGTCCAGGGAAAATCAAACAGTGGTCGGCGCTCGTCTAACAGGGGCGGCACGAGCGGTGGTGTGGGACTCGGCGCAAACGGCGCGACATACGGCGGATCTTGCGGTGGTGGCGACCAAGGGGGATCGACGCCCACATGGTCGGGATAGGCTTGCGACACACTGGCGTCGGACGTCGCTTGGTGTTTGGACAGGTAGTGTTTGATGGCCGAGGCAATCTCGGTGGCCAAACGCTGCGGATCCCCCGCATACACCCCTTGGTAGACGACCGTGCTGGGATCACCATATTTGCCGGTGCGCGGTGGTTGGACCACGATCGTGGGATAAGCAGTGATTGTCAATTTCGCAAAACGAAACGCCTGGCTGCGATCCTCGCGGGCGTAGACGTTGTAGTGCGCCCAGGACTTTTGTGGTTGACGCGGATCGGCTAACGCCAGCAGATGCGGACTGGTGGTGAAGTCCTGCTTCAGCCGTTGGCAGCCGCCACAATTCTTGGTTGTCAGGATGCTGATGAACCACTTGTCGGCATCACTGGCGGGTGGTGCCATCGCTTGCACGTAGGCGTCGTCGACCTGGGCACGATAAGAGCCATCGACATACTGCACATGATCTTTCAGCCGCAACACTTCGGCTTGATCGACTTCCGCCGGGCGTTGCGCCAGCACAGGATTGAGGATGAGAGCGCAGAGCAAGAGCGCTCCCCAAGAGGCACGATGCATGGATCGTCTCCAGAGGTGAAGGAAAGAAGAAGCGAGGGAATGCAC
The DNA here is from genome assembly GCA_041752355.1 of Pirellulaceae bacterium. GTDB lineage: Bacteria > Planctomycetota > Planctomycetia > Pirellulales > Pirellulaceae > JAEZGD01. The sequence goes on from JBGSHH010000391.1 coordinate 1,466, forward strand.
AAAGAAGGTTGATCGTGGACGCGGTTACCACCAGCGCACATACTGCGGTCGCGCTGGATGCGGGGGATAATCGAGAATCACGACCCATTGGCCACTGGCCAGATGCAGGCGACGAAACTCGGCGTCGCTGTAGGTATCAATAACGTTCGGGGAGTTGTTGTCGCAGACATACCAGGTCTGCGTGCGAGGCTCGTAGCCCATCAGCGTTTGAAAGTGATACGAGCCTGCGCCGATCGCCGCACCTCGACCGGTGCTCATCGCCCACTGCATCCAGTCCCAAGTGTTGCGACCGGTGACGTTATAGACTTTGATCTGGCGACGCTGGCAATAAGCAGCGACGCGCGAGGGTCCCGAGCCACCCCGTTCGCGTGGACCGTATTCGGTATCCCACAGCAAGGTTGCGGCGGCAGGGATGTTCTGGTCCATGCCGCACATGCCGATGGAACATTGCACGCATGAGCCATCGGGATTGCGGAACCAGGCCCGCTGTTGGGCCGGTAGATCGACCGCCAATCGAGCGTCAGGAGGTTCCGGATCAGCGGCCTGTAAGGGCATGGCGACGACAGCCCCCAATAGGTACGTGTAGATGCAGAGTGCCCGGAGCAAATTCAACCTCCTTAAGAATTGGTACACAGTGGTGAAACGGTGGCAAACAGCCGAAGATAATACTTAGTCACGAGCACCCCGGCCCGCCAACGAAGGTACTGCGCTGCCCGCAGTGCTTGCGTTCGGCGGGCCTTTTGTTTTGGGTGCTGCTACTGCAGCAAGCGGACTCGCACCGTCGTGTCGCTATCGGTCGCCGCTCGCACGACTTTGCCGAGCAACTTGTTGCCCGCAGAAGTGGTCGTGGCCACGTTGGCGGCATTGTCCCAATAGACATTCGCGCCAACGGCGATTGCCGTGCCGACACCCGTGGCTTTGGCAAAGTCAAACACACCGGCCACGGCCAGTGCGCCGAGTCTGCCCGATTTGATATCGAGCTTGGCGACGCCAACTAGTTCGCCTTGCACAATCACTTCACCGGCGGCGACATCGGCGCCGGGTGTGTAGTCAATCGATTCCCCTTCCTGAACATAAACGGCTTGAGCCATAAGTAAGAGTCTCCTTTAGGCAGCTAATGAAGATGTGGTGGGTAACAGCGCATCACGCAGAATGACTTCGATCTCGCGATAGCGCCAATACGGAATACGGATCAATCGATATCCGTGCTGACTTGCGAACGCATTGCGCAAGGCATCGTGTCGTTGCGTGAATTCCAACCGATGATGGCCACCCCACAATTTGGACTTCTGGAAGTGTTGCTTGCCGTCATACTCGATGAGCGTCCTCTGGGACGGCACGTAGAAATCGAACGGCAACATGCTGCGGTCTCGGCACTGACGAAAGCGCATCTGTTCGCAGAATTCGACGTCGAGCCTTTTGAGTACCGCCCGCACCCTCGCTTCGCCACGCGAACTCGAACAACGGGCGCAACCATGTCCCTGGAGATGTGCTCCCACAGATTGTTGAAAGGGACCATGTTTGCGGCAGACGATGTCAATCTTCGAGTGAAAGTTTAGGTAATTGGCCAAGTTGTAAACGTAGCGATCGGAGCCATGCACATCAGCGAAGCGTTCCATCAACACGGCAACCGAGAGTTGTCGCTCGCGACCGATCCGCGCATGTGAACAATGTCTGCAACCTTGCCCAGCCAAGTGTTTGTCCGGTGTTTTGTGAAACGGTCCATGCAGGGGACAGTAAATAATCACTTTGCGATTGGAGCGGTGGTAGTTCGTGTCTCGATAGTCGTAGCCATCGCCATGCACCTCACGAGCACGACGAATAAAATCATCTGTTGTCATGCCTGGCTGACTTCGCCCACGGGGAGTGCAGGCACGGCAGCACCCGTAGAGCGAGTGCAGATGCAGCTTGGGCGTCGTGGCGATGGGGCCATGCTGGCGACAGGACAAATGGATGGGTTGTGTATAACCGTGGTAGATGGTTCCGAGATAGCCGAAGCGATCACCGAACTTGGACCGTGATCGCTCGACAAATTCAGCCGTCGTCATGAGACGTTAAGCGGCCCCTTTGCTCTTCACGCCAGCGCGAGGATCCTGAAGACCTACGCCAAAATCAAAAAAGCCTTTCCATTTCATGCCGAGC
>JBGSHH010000392.1:0-7955 GCA_041752355.1 Pirellulaceae bacterium
AACTTGCTGTTGTATTCATAGCCTTTGACACCCAAGAAGAGGCTGCCCAACGCGAGCGTCAGTACCAGCCAAATCTTCGCCATGAATGTGCTATTGCTTTTGGCCGCTTCCAGCGCGAGAACGATGGTCACGCTGGAGCAAATCAGCACGAACGTGTTGAACGCGCCGATACCTTCCACCAGATGTACATCGTGCGGAATCGGCCAAGTGTTCGATGGCGCCCCGAACCGCAGCACGATGTAGGTGCCGATTAGGCCGGCGAAGAACATGATTTCCGTCGAGAGAAACAACCACAAGCAGAGCTTGCCATTGGGAATGGGAAGCGCCGGTTGGTACTCGAGCTTGATATGCCCATGCCCGTGATCGTCGTGATGTTCGTGTTCAGCCATGATCGCAAACTACCTGCTTATGAAGCGAGTCTTCTCGCCTGACGAAATGAACTACAAAATGGGAGCCAGCACCAACAGGACCAATAGTATCGGCAAATAAATCAGCGACGCCCGCAACAGCCACCGGGCGGTGCGCTCGGTACGCTCGCGATAGAACGCCACCGCGCACGCTAGTTGTGCCAGGCCCAACAACACCGCCAACACCAAATACCAAGCAACGCCGGAGGTGAACATGACTGGGATCAAACTTACCGGCAATAGTGCCGCGGCACACAGTACCGCTTGCACGCCGGCTCGATGACCTGAAGGATCGACCACCGGCAGCATTTTCATCCCTGCGGACGCGTATTGCTTGCGATAAATCCACGCGATCGCCATGAAGTGCGGGAATTGCCACAAAAAGACAATCATAAATAGCGCTGCAGCGCGAGCATCGAGCGCGGTGCCGGTTGCGGACCAACCGATCAACATCGGCAAAGCGCCCGCGACAGCACCCACTGCCGTGTTCGTCGGCGAGCGCAGTTTGAGCGGCGTGTAAACCCAGACATACATGAACCAGGTTGCGAAGCCCCACAGCGCCGCGGACCAATTCACAAACCAGGCCAGATAGAACATGCCAGTAACAATGGTCAGCACGGCGAAGAGCAGCACTTCGCTGCTAAAAAGCCGACCAGCGGGGAGCGGACGCGAGGCGGTCCGTTCCATCATTTGATCGCGGTCGATTTCGAGCCATTGATTCAATGCGCTAGCGCTAGACGCGACCAACAACGTGCCGATCAATGCGTGCATCAGCACCCACGGATCAGGCAGGCCCCAACTCGCCACCACAGCTGCCACAGCGACGGTAATCAGAACCAGCACCGCGATCTTAGGCTTGGTGAGTTCAACATAATCGCGCACGCGGACCACCAGTCCGGTGCGACGCGCTTCAACCGCGAGTGTGGACGCGCTCATAGGGCCAGCCCTCGCGAACGAAACTCAAAAGGGACCTTCACCGCGTGACTGGGAGTCAGACCGGCGACACGAACCGCCAATACCGTGCTGATCGCCACGATCAACGAACCCACCGCGACATGCGCCGTGGTCACTAGCGAAGCCAATAAACCATTGGCGATCACGGTATAGCCAGCCGCAAAGTCGAAGGCAGCTAGCTGGGCCGGAAACGAGTACTTCATCACCCAGGTGCTCATCCCCAGAATCAATTGCACGCCGACGAGCGCCGATAATACGAGCGCAGGAAGAGTGAGCCAGGCTTGTCGTTCTTTGCCAAAAATGCGCCAGGCGAGCAGGCCAACTTGCAGCGTCACTAATAGCGCTGTCACCAAGTGAAACAACACCGCCACGCGAAAGAACCCCGGTGTAGCATCCACCGGCGTGTGCCGTAGCAAAGCGCCAAAAATCAATTGGATATAGCTCAGGGCAGCCGCGAATAACGCGCTGACCAACAGACCGCGATCACGCAATGGTTTATGCGATTCCAACTCATACCAGCGACGCGAAGTCAACACCGCGGTTGCGGCGCACAAGGCGAAGTAAGCGGGACCGGTGCAACCATGCAGCATGGCGATTAAGCGAGCATCGAGCAGCACGCGCGCGCCGCCCAGCACCCCTTGTAGGATCACCGCCGCGAGCGTCACTAGCGCCAGCGTTTTCATCCAGCGAGGTCGCTGGGTAACAAAGCAACTCACTACCAGACCGATCGTAATCACGCCCGCCAGCGAGCCCAGCAACCGATGGCCATGCTCCACAAACAGGTCGAACGGTCCGAAGACCCAGGTCTGCCACGGATACAAAAACATGTTGTAACCGTAAGTTCCCGGCCAATCGGGAACCGCCATGCCTGCGTCGTAGGTCGTGACCAGCGCACCGACCCAAATCAACGGAAAGACAGCGCAGCACAACACGACCGCCCAACGATGTGGCCAGGGATTATACGTCGTGCTGTGAGTGGGTTTCGTCACGAAGGCAATTAGTGATGATCGCGTTTAGCGAGTGGATCGACGCCAGCAGGAGGTGGCTGCGTTTGCGGATAGAAATCGGTATCGACTTCCGGCGAGCCGTATTCGTACGGTCCGCGATAGACAACCGGTTGGAAGTCAAAGTTGCCGTGGCCGGGAGGGCTGGGAGCCATCCATTCCAGGCTATTCGCGCCCCACGGGTTGCGACCGCACGTCGGGCCATAGAACATGCTGTAGAAGAAATTGAAAGCGAAAATAGCTTGCGTGGCGACCATGCCGATGGCGCAGATGGTCATGAACTGATTCATCGGCATCAAGTGCGCAAACGTGGGGTAGTCGTACGGATCGGCCAGTCGTCGCGGGAAACCGACCGCGCCCAAAATGTGCATCGTGAAGAACGTGCCATTGAGGAAGATGAACGTCAGGAAGAAGTGCAACTTGCCGAGCGGTTCGTTCATCATGCGACCGAACATCTTCGGGAACCAAAAATAAATCGCTCCCATCACCGCCATCGCCGTGCCTGCGAAGAGCACGTAGTGGAAGTGGGCCACGATGAAGTACGTATCATGGATGAAAATATCAACCGGCGTGGCGGCCATGAAAATGCCGGACAAACCACCGATGATAAACATCGAGACGAACGAAATCGCGAACAACATCGGCGTCGTGTATTGAATCTTGCCGCCCCAGAGCGTGCCAAGCCAGTTGAAGACTTTCACGGCGCTCGGGAGAGCGATCATCATCGTCGAGACCATGAACGTCATGCCGAGCATCGGATTCATGCCCGAGACGAACATGTGATGGCCCCACACGATGAAGCCGAGTCCGGCGATACCGGAGATCGAATATACCATCGGCTTGTAGCCGAAAATCGGCTTGCGGGCGAAGCACGAAAGGATATCCGACACCATGCCCATCGCCGGGAGAATCATGATGTACACGGCCGGGTGGCTATAGAACCAGAACAAGTGTTGCCACAGCAGCGGTTGGCCACCACCAGATAACGGCGTCGAGTTATTGACCACTAGGCCTTCGGGAATGAAAAAGCCGGTGCCGATGAGGCGATCGGTTAACTGCATCACACCCGCTGCGGTGAGCACAGGCAGGGCGAACGCTTGCAAAATTGCGGTGATGAACATGCCCCAAATCGTCATCGGCAAGCGAAACATCGTCATGCCGGGAGCACGCATTTGAATGATGGTCGTCAGATAATTGACGGAGCCCATCATCGACGACACGCCGACGCACGTCACGCCGAGCAGCCACATCGTTTGCGCGAGTCCGCTGCCGGGTGCCGCTTCCGGCACGCCTGAGAGCGGTGGATAACCAGTCCAACCACCTGCCGCACCATTGCCAGGCATGAAAAAGCTACTGCCGATCAATACAAACGCCGGCCACATGAACCAGTAGCTGAGCATGTTCAGCGTGGGGAAGGCCATGTCGTCGGCACCGATCATCAGCGGAATCAGGTAGTTGCCAAACGCGCCTGCGAGAATCGGAATAATCACAAAGAAGATCATCACCGTGGCGTGCATGGTGAAGAGCATCGTGTAAAACTCTGGGGAAATCTGCCCACCTTCGGCCGAGAAGAGCATTCGGCCAATGACCGGCATTTCGCTCCAAGGCCAAGCGAGCTGCCAGCGAATGCCTAGGGCAAGCAAGCCACCGACGAGAAACCACAGCAACGTGGAAAACAAGAACTGCAGGCCGATGATCTTGTGGTCGCGCGAGAACACGTAGGTGTTCAAGAATTGGTTGATCGTCGCCGCCGTGCCAGGGCGGTCAACGGCCGTCGAATGACCTGATCCGTAGGTAGTGCTACTCATAATTATTCTCCCGTGTTCACGGCGAACTGCGACTGTTCTTGACCTTCATAGGTCGCCTTGAGCCACGATTCAAACTTCTCCGATGATTCGATCACCATCCGACCGCGCATTTTGTAATGTCCCCACCCGCACAGTTCCGCGCACACAATGTCGTAGGTGCCAGACTTGTTGGGGCGAAACCAAACGAACTGCTTCATGCCTGGCACCACGTCTTGCTTGATGCGCATGTTCGGCAAGAAGAAACTGTGTAGCACGTCCTGACTTTGAATTTGAATGACGATTTCTTCCCGCTCTGGCAGATGCAAATCGTTGACCACATGCACATCATCCGGCGTGTACAGCAAGCCATCCTCGCCTGCATAACGAATACGCCATTCGAATTGTCGTCCGGTTACTTCGCAGAGGGGCGGCTTGACGATGTCATCAGTAGTTCCCAACACATTATCCGGACCAGGCAGCATCGGGCGACGCATTTTGGCGTCGGCCCAGGCGTTCATTTGATAAATGGCGATAAACAGCAACGCTGCGGCGGGCAGGATTGACCAGACCACTTCCAGCGAGTGACTGCCGTGCGTGAACTTGACCGGTTCGCGATTCTTGGCGGCATCGTATTGCCACATGAACAAGCACAGCGCGATGCTGGTGCCGATGAAGATCACCCCGGTGAGATAGAGGATGAACATGAACAAGTCATCGATCACATGCCCGTGATCGTTGATGTTCTCCGGCAGCCAGTGTCCTTGCATGGGCCACAAGTCGAGCAGCGCCCAGACAAAAACGCCGACCCCCAATACGGGAACCAGCAAAAACAGGAAGCTCCAGAAACGTCCCACGTCGTATTTCTCCCCACCGGAACCGCGCAAATGTCGCTCGTTGGTCCCGGCTCCTTTTAGTTCATGTCAAGCGGTGTTGTGTTGTTCAATTGCGGTCGCGCTGAAAATTCGGATCGATCGCAGGTGGATTGCTAATCGCGTCGTAGGGCAAGCTACGGACGTAGTTGATCAAATGCCAAACGTCGTCTTCGGTAAGTTTTTTGGGATCAGCGGGATCCCCATCCTTAAGGACGTTTGTCTTGAGCGCCGGCATGGGCGTTCCTTCGATACCGTTCATCACGCGCCAATAAATATCGATTGGGCGGCGACCACCGCGATAAATGCCCTGTCGCAAATTGCGAGGCCGAATGTTACGCGGATCGAGCGCGCCAAGCTCCAAGTATTCGTGCAGCAAGGCAGGCTTGTCGGGCGAGAGTTCTTTGCTCCAAAAGTCATAGTCATTGGTTTGACCGTCACCCAGCGCCGCATCGCCGTGGCACTTGTTACAAGCCGCCACCGTGAAGAATATCTCGCGACCGCGTTCGATCGAAGCCGCTTTGTCTTGATCGATGGACGCCGACTTCTCGGGTATGGCGGTCACATTCGCGGCCGCGTTCTCCCAGGCTTGAAACGAACGGAGCGCGGCCGACTTCACGACTTCCATTTGGGCGCTCAAGGCGGCGGGATCTTTGCCACCTAAATCGGCCAAATTGATCAGCGGAGACTTTTCGCTATCGAGCTCCAACGTGACGGTATTGATCAAGCTTCGTTCCACTTCGCCGCGGATGCTCAGATACTTCACGTAATGCACCAAAGCGTCGATTTCGTCCGCTGGCAGCAGTTTGAACGAAGGCATCGCTGTGCCAGGAATGCCTTCGATCAAGGTCTTGGTGAGATCTTCGTGCGTCGGACGGGCATCAGGATAATCATCGCCGACCGCTGTTGATTTGAATTTGTACTTGCCTGGGCGATAGTCGCGCGGGTAAGGATTCAAAAAGGCGGCGGTCGGTCCCATGCCATCGCCTGTAATGCCGTGGCAATGGGCGCAATGTTCGCGATACAAGCCTTGCGGGCGAGCTTGGGCATCGTCGCTAGTGATTCGTACTGGTCCCGCCGCCATCTTCAGGCGATCGATATCGAGGACCGTTTTGGTATCAATATCAGGCAGCGTCGGAATGAATGGCTCATCCGGTGTACCAAACATCGCCGCGAGTACGTCGCTGATTTGGCTGGCACGATCGCCAACTTTCATGGCGTCTTGTTCGTTTTGCTTAACCGCCACATAGACGATGTTGCCTTTGAACTGCGCCTCGGGCGAAAAGCAGCCGACGACCAATACCAGCAGTGCCAAGGCGACGCCGGCACGGCAATAAGTCAAGCAAGATGCAAAAGGACGGCTCATAACTTCACTTGCCACCAGGGCAGATAATTACGTGTGATTTCGCAAGGTTGGATTCGACGAGCGGACCCTATTTAGGTAATACCGAGGCGTCAATCACCACTTCGAGGTTCTTAGTTTCATCAGGGGCGAATTCCAGCGTGAACTTGCCTTTGTTCCAATTGACCGCTTTGCCATCAACGGTCACTTTCTGCAGGAAGTTCGCCTTCTCTTGCCAGGCACAGAACTCCAATTTCAAGCCTTCGCCTGCAGGCAAACCCTTGATCTCAAATGTGCCGTCAGGCTTGGTCACAGCGAAGTAGGGATTGTTGCGGCTGATCATGTACGACTTCATCCAGGGATGAATCGAGCAAGTGACGGCGAACGGAGCACGTGCCTCGCCACCGGCGCGATACGTGGACGATTGCCCGCCGGGGATGAGTAAGTTGTCGCTGCGCACTCCACTGGGAGCATCAATCTTCGCATTGTGACCTATCGGATCGCTGTTCTTAACGATGGCCGTTTGCGTGCTGCGCATCGGATAAATATGCGACAGGAATTCGCAATTCTTTTGGTCAAACGGGTTCATCGACAGTGTGGCGTCTTTATCGGCGTCATACTGGGGATTGATCCATTTGTCGTCGTCGGTCGGAATCGAGGTGTTCAAAAACACCAGCACATTTGCCCAACCACCAGAGCTATCCACGATCACTTCATTGGCATACACCGCTTTACCACCGGGAGCGCAGACGGCAGTGTCTTTATCGACGATTAGTTGGCGTGGTGCCGGGGGCGTGCCTGTCAGCGTAAACTTGCCTGTGAGCGTGGCCCAGCCTTTTGGTTCCACCAGCGCGGGCCCAGCGGCGGCCGCGCCTGCATCGCTGGAGGTGAATTCCTCCCGCAGCAGCATCGCCACCTTCATATCGGGCGGATGGTCCGTCGGCGCGTTCGAGCCACAGCCGATGAGACCGACCAATGCCAGCAGCGGCCCCAGGCCAGCGAGCAATACGATGTTTAGCTTTCGACTCATGGACATTGCATCCGTCAAACTGCGGCCACGAAGCGTGGAAGGCCATTTGTGGCTTTCCACGCTAAACTTCAGGACAATAAACTCTGGTTACTTGGCAGCGAACTCTTTAGCACTGACCTTGATCTCACCGAAGTCGAAATCCTTGCCATCTTCGATCTTCACTTCGACCTGGCCTTTGGACCACTTCGTGGCCTTGCCGCCGATCTTGACTTCTTCCACAAAACCTGACTTCTCTTGCCAGGCGCGAAGCGTCCAGGTACCGGCGGGAAGATTCTTGATCTCGAACTCGCCCGTCTCGCTGCTCACGGCGGCATAGGGATCGTCACGCACCACCAGATAGCCCTTCATCCACGGATGGATTGAGCAACTGCAAGCGACAGGTAAACGTTCTTCCGCTTTGATCGTCTTCATCAATTTGCCGCCAGCGGGAATCAAATCGTTGAAGGGGGCGTTGGTAAGGCAGTCCCCTTTGACGTTGTGTCCGATGGGATCGGTATTGGCGAGTACCAGGGTCTGCATTGTCCGCAAGAGTGCGATATGCGGCTCGAAGCGGCATTTGGTG
>JBGSHH010000393.1:0-5480 GCA_041752355.1 Pirellulaceae bacterium
GCGGCACAGCGGCATCGGAAGCCGCGGCGATACTCGGCATCCAGTGGTTGGTGAAGCATCAACGCGAGGATGGCAGTTGGGACTTCGATCATCGTCACGGCCCCTGCAAGACCAACGCCGGTTCACTTGCCGACGCGCGCAACGGCGCGACAGGTCTGGCGTTACTGGCTCTGCTGGGAGCGGGGCAAACGCACCAAGAAGGAGACTACAAAAACAATGTGCGCGCCGGCTTGGGCTATCTCGTGCGCAGCATGAAGATCAAGCGGGACAAACTCGGCGACCTCACCGACGCCGGCAACATGTACTCACACGGCATCTGCGCGATCGTGCTAAGCGAAGCCTATGCCATGACCAATGACAAAGAGCTTAAGGCCCCGGCGCAAGCCGCCCTCGATTACATCGTTTTCGCGCAAGACCCTGTCGGCGGTGGCTGGCGTTATAGCCCCCAACAAGCAGGCGATACGTCGGTACTGGGTTGGCAACTGATGGCGCTTAAGTCGGGCCACATGGCCTACCTGCATGTGCCGCCTGCGTCGGTCAAAGGTGCGATGCAGTTTCTCGATAGCGTACAAGCCGATAGCGGTGCCGCTTATGGCTATACGCATACCGGCAACAGCCAAGGGACGACATCCGTCGGGCTGTTGTGCAGGATGTATCTCGGTTGGAAGCCAGACAATGGCGCGATCGAGCGCGGCGTCGCGCGGTTAAGCGAACTGGGACCCTCGAAGTCGAATCTGTATTACAACTACTACGCGACGCAGGTGCTGCATCACTATGGTCTCAGTAGCGTCTCCCGGCGCGAAACGTGGAAGAAATGGAACGAGGTGATGCGCGACCAACTCGTCAACACGCAGGCGAAAGAAGGAGCCGAGCGCGGCAGTTGGTACACGCCAGGCGACATGGGGGCGGAACGTGGCGGCCGAGTTTATTGCACCGCCATGTCCACGATGATTCTGGAAGTTTACTATCGCCATCCGCCGATCTATCATCCGCAAGCCACCGACGACGATTTCCCGCTGTAGCGAACCTATTTGCGTAAGCCGCTTACGCCTTTGACAATGTCTTCCTCTACGGTCTCGGCCCACACAGTCGGCAGGCCGTAATAGACCATCGCACCGCCTCCTTCATAGCCTCCTTCAGTCAACACGCGACGCGAGGGACTGTAAGCCATCACGTCGTTACTGTAGCCGGCAACCCAGGTTTTTGCTTCACGCGATTCACTCTTCAATCGCAAGGCGAAATCGACCACCACCTCGCCGCCGAGGAAGAGCCATTCGATTTCCCCACCGAGTTCCCAGCGCGCGATAGGATACGGATACGTCGTCGCCATGCCTCGCCCGGCGTCGACTTCTGCCAGCCAGTACTTCGCGCGGGAGGCCAGGTAGCGATCCTTCGACTCGGCTTGCGTGGCGAGTTCTTCCGGCGTCGGCAACTTCGCCAGCGGCAGATCGATTTCGACATAGCTGGCGGAGAGTTTCGGCTTAAGATCGGTGAGGGGCGATTCCAGCACCTTGTTCACCGCCTGGGCCAATTGCTGGCCATAGTTCTCGGCGAGTTCGACTTTGCGGCGGGGGAACGGATTTTGATCGCCACCGCAACCGGCCCAAAACATGGCGACGGCGTCGGGATGCGCTTTTTCCAAGGCTATTTGCGCATAGCCGGGATAATCGCCGCACCAGGCGTAGCCATCGAGCACCGTGGCATGGCAAGCGTATCCGAACACCACGGAAAGCAACTTGCCTGTTTCATCCTTCACCGCCAGCACAGGCACATCGTGATCGAAAGGCCCGACGATCTTGCCAGCGGCTTTGAGTTCGGCGAATTCAGCTTCCTTGTTATTGCGGCGATTGGTAGCGAATGTCGCCTGGCCGTTGCCATAGCTTACATAAGCCGGGGTGAGCTTTGTGAAAGCTTGATCAACGACTTCAACAACGGCTTTCTCCAATAGCGTGGCATAATCGCTGACTTGCTGTTGCTGCTCCTCGTTAAGCAGCAGCCAGTGCATGGGTCGCAAGTTGCGCGCAACGACGGGTCCGGAATGCGTGTGCGACGTGGCCAGCGCGATTTGGGATAGTTGCAGTTTATGGCGAGTGGCGATTTGCTGCCGAATGGACAGCGCTAGTTCGCGATCGATGCCGATCAAGTCGAGCGTCACGAGCACCGCTTGTTTATTATCGGCGGCCTCTAGCACTAGGGCCTTGGCCCAGAGCGCGGTCAGCTTATCTTCGGCCGGTTTGGTCCGCGACGCATAGCCAGCCATCCACATTGGCTCGGTCGGGGTGATGTTCACTTTCGCGACGCCTGCTTTCCAAGTGTCGGCGGCAGCTGGGGAGAGGCATACGAGTAGCAGCATTAAGGCCAGCAAGAATTTGTTCATGGGTGAGCTCCGGGGTAGTAAATGCAGGGGAACCACCAAGGCACAAAGACACGAAGGAAATACAGAGTAAGGCAAGCGAATTGCGGACAGCAATCCGAGCCCAATGCATTGCCTTATCGCCATTGCCTTTTCTTGGTGTCCTTGGAGCCTTGGCGGTTCCCTCTCGTTTTCCAATTAGACCTTATTCGCCTTCAATTCCTTTAGCGAATAGTGTGTGTTGCGCCAGTAGATGCCGTTGTTCCAAAACGTCAGCAGCATGGCGCGCCACTGTATATAAACGAACAGCGTAAAGTAGAGTGGATAGCCAAACATCCCCCACCAACGCGCGTTGAACTGCCTGGCGGTGCCAGAAAACACCGCCAGATCCATTATGACGGTGGCGATGTAAATCCATTGCGTCGGACCACGAAAAATCCACACCGCCACAAACGGCCAGACGTTCACCAACAGCATCGCCAGGCTGGTGAAGACGGTGTAGACGACATTGTAATCCACGCCACTGAAGGCGTTCTTCATGAGTCCATCGATCAGCTCGCGCAGCGAAGCATACCAGCGGACGAGAATGTAATCCGCGCCGTAGAGCATGTCCTGGATGTAGCCATGCTTCTTTACCATTTTGCCGAGCTTGAGATCGTCATCGGGACGCATGGCGATCGCCTCGTGCGTGCCGATCGCCTGATAGACGCTGGCGCGAATCAGGTTGAACGCGCCTATGCCAACATGGGCAGGTGATTTGGGATCGCGCACTCGCCAGGGTTGTGTGAAGATCGTGAACAGAATGCTGAACAAGACGACAAAGCCTTCCAGCAGCCAATTCGGCATCTCGACATCGGGGGCGAGTGCCAGGTGATCGATTTGTTCGCTCTGGAGGTAATACACGGCGCGGCGCAGCGTCTGCGGCTGCATGATGATGTCGGCATCCGTGAACAGAAGCAGTTCGCCTGAGGCGCGGGTCGCTCCATAGTACATGGCATGGTTCTTTCCGAGCCAACCTTTGGGCAGGTCGGTCACGGTCGCCACGGCGAGTTGCGGATAGAGCGTTTGTAAACGCGCGAGAATCTCGCCAGTCCCATCGGTCGAGCGATCATTGACGACCAGGACTTCATAGTTGGGATAGTCGAGATGCAAGAGCGATTGGAGCGCCCCTTCGATCTCGCGTTCCTCGTTGCGTGCCGGCACGATGACGGAGACTTTTGGCCAGGCGAATTCTCTCGGCGGTTGGATGTCGCGCAGCCAACGAACTTTTCGCACGCCGAGCAGCAACTGGGTCCATACCAGCGCACTGGCGATACAAATCGAAGCGGCTAGATAGAACATCACATGGGACATGCCGCCCAGCATATCCGTTGGCGACAGACAATCAAACCCGATCACTCACTCAGCGCGCGGATGATCCAAATGCCGGCACCGATGGCGACCAGTCCGAATAAGAGATTCAACCCAACATTCGCCACCGCCAGCAGCCACTCGTCGGCGTAGGCCAAGCGGTAGGTATCGAGGCCGAAAGTCGAAAACGTGGTCAGACCGCCGAGAAAGCCTGTCGCCAGCGCTGTGCGGAGCCACTCCGGCAAGTCGTAGGTAGGTGCCGCCTGACTCAGCATGCCGATTAACAAGCAGCCCAAGACGTTCACCAGCAAGATCGCCAGCGGGAACGGAGACTTCGTGTACGATGCCAGCACCTCGCCGACCCCATAACGCAGCAGGGAACCAGTCGCGCCCCCCAAGGCGACACCAAGCACTTCCCGCCAAGGAAATCCGCTAAGCATTGGTAGAAGTTCCTATAAATTCAAAGCCACCGCAGATGGAAAGGTCCGCCCCAGCTGACATCCAACCCACGTTTTTCCGGCCCAACCAGTCCATACAACCGTCCCCTTCGCCGCCGATCCCCTCTTGGGTAGTATTAAGGGAAGGAAGTTCGCCCCTCTGAACCTTCTCGCCGGTATTCTACCCTATTAGTATTGGTTGAACGGCGGCTCATACTGCCGTAAACTGGTGTGTTTTCCACTAGAGCATTGTTTCGCTCTAGCAGGTCTGTTGTTTTTAGGAGTTGTTCCATGTCCGTCGCCGCCACCAAAGCTTCCGGAACCGAGATCATGACCGGGGCTGATATCCTGGTACGCTCGCTGGTGGAGCATGGCGTGGAAGTAATCTTCGCCTATCCAGGCGGTTGCTCGATGCCGATGCATCAGTCGCTCACGCGCTATTCGGATAAGATTCGCACGATTCTCCCTCGCCACGAGCAAGGAGGAGCGTTTGCTGCCCAAGGCTACGCTCGCTCCACCGGCAAGGTCGGTGTCTGCATGGCGACCAGCGGTCCAGGGGCGACGAATCTCGTCACCGCGATCGCCGATGCCAAGCTCGATAGCATTCCACTGGTGGCGATTACTGGTCAGGTGCCGACCGCCGTTATCGGCAGCGACGCCTTTCAAGAGACGCCGATTGTGGAAGTTTGTCGCGGCATCACCAAGCACCATTATCTGGTGACCGATGTTGCCGAACTACCGCGCATCATGCGGGAGGCGTTCTTCATCGCCACCACCGGTCGCCCCGGTCCGGTGTTGATCGACATGCCTAAGGACGTGCAGAACCAGAAGTTCGCCGTCGATTGGGAACAGCCGATGAACTTGCCCGGCTATACCGGCAAAGTGAAACAAGCTTCGCTCAATCAAGTCAAGCAGGTCGCCGTCGCGATTAAACTCGGCAAACGCCCGGTGATTTACGCAGGGGGTGGCATCATCGCTTCCGGTGCCAGTGAGCAACTGCGAAAACTGGTTGAGAAGACCGGCATCCCTATCGCTATGACGGTCATGGGCTTGGGCGTCTACCCCAACGAAGGGCCGCTCTCGCTTGACATGCTCGGCATGCACGGCAGCGCGTACGCCAACTACGCCGTGCGTGATTGCGATTTGCTGATTGCGTTGGGTGTGCGCTTCGACGATCGTGTGACCGGCAAGCTGGCGGAATTCGCCAAGCACGCCAAGATCATCCATGTCGATATCGATGCTTCGGAACTCAACAAGAACAAGCCTGCGCACATACCGGTCTGCAGCGATGTCGGCTACTTCCTTGAAGAACTCAACAAGATCGTGGAAGCACCGGAAGA
>JBGSHH010000394.1:0-1502 GCA_041752355.1 Pirellulaceae bacterium
GGCGAAAGTTGTCGACATGGTAGCCCGTTGCGATAAGACGAGAATAGCCCGCCAAAGAAGACGCGGGCTGGCGAATTCTGGTTCACGTTAGGAGCTACTTTAGCGAACGAAATCGGGGGATGCCAGCAAAAAATCTGCGCGGTCGCTTCGCGCGAATTGGCAGTTCCAACATTCAACTTGTCGCAACCGTTTTGCGGACGTTTCGTTCGCGGAGCGAACAACGACTATGCGCCTCGCATCAGCGCTTCAATCTCGTCGGCTTCCACCGGAATGTGGGCCATCAAGTCGATCGGGCCATGCTCGGTCACGAGGATGTCGTTCTCCAACCGCACGCCGAAATTCTCGGCGGGAATATAAATGCCTGGCTCCACGGTCAGCACCCAACCGGCCGCCATCGGCTCGGTGGTGAAACCGACATCGTGGACATCGATCCCCAGCGGATGCCCCAGGCCGTGCATGAAGTATTTGCGACAGGCAGGCTCATCGGGATCGGTCGCTTTCGCAATATCCTCCGGCGTGATGAGACCCAGTGCGAGCAGTTCCTGGTCCATCATCGCTTGCGATTCTTTCAGCCATTGCTTGGGCAGCTTGCCGACCACCGCGCCTGCAATCGACGCGCGCATCACGCGCAGCACGGCGTCGTACACCTTTCGCTGGCGATCGGTGAACTTCCCGCTGATCGGCAACGTGCGCGTCAGGTCGGCGCTGTAGTTACCGTAACTGGCCGCCACGTCCAGCAGCAGCACGTCGCCGGCCAGGCATTCCTTGTCGTTCTCGTTGTAGTGCAAAATGCAGGAGTTTGCGCCGGCGGCCACGATGGGGTTATAAGCGAACTTGCCGCGCCGCCAGGTGAATTCGTGAATGAATTCCGCTTCCACCTGATGTTCCAGTACGCCGGGTTTCACGAACTTCGCCACGCGCTCAAAGCCCTTGGCGGTGATGTCGATCGCCTGCTTGAGCAGTTCAATCTCCGTAGGCGATTTGATCGCGCGCAGCGCGTGCATGATCCGCGCTAGACGATGATAACAATGCAGGGGGTAGCGTTCCTGGCAACTCTTGATGAACCGCTCGTCGCGCGTCGGCACTTCATTGGCCGAGCGCTTGTGCTCGTTGGTGTTGAGATAGACATGTTCCATCTCGCACATCAACTGGTGAAAGATGCCACGGAAGCTGCTGAGCCACTTGATCGTCTTCACGCCGCTGATCGCGGTCGCTTCTTCTTTGCTCAGCTTATGCCCTTCCCAAGTCTTGAGCAGATCATTGGGTTCGCGAATGAAGAGAATCTCGCGTTGCGTTTCGTCGGCGGCGTCGGGCGCGAGCAAAAGAATCGATTCTTCTTGCTCGATGCCGGAGAGATAGAACAAATCGGCGTTGGGCTGCATCAAGAGCGAACCATCGGCGTTGGTCGGCAACACATCGTTGGCGTTGACAACGGCCAGCGAGTGCGGTTCGAGCTTCGCCTTGAGGCGTTCGCGATTGGAGATGAATAGTGCGGAATCGAT
>JBGSHH010000395.1:0-4744 GCA_041752355.1 Pirellulaceae bacterium
CATGAAATCGTTCACGCAAGAACTCTGGTTGGACATCCCGCAGCGACGGGCGATCGTCTCGCTGCATAAGGAAGTCGAACGCCTCGTCGCTCAAAGCGGCATCCGCGAGGGATTAATTCTCATCAACGCGATGCACATCACCGCCAGCGTCTTCATTAATGACAACGAAAGCGGTCTGCATGCCGACTACGAACGTTGGTTGGAAGAACTCGCCCCGTTCAACCCTGGCGGCGATCCGACCAAGGGTGGCTATCTGCACAATCGCACCGGCGAAGATAACGCCGACGCCCATCACAAGCGGCAAATCATGGGCCGGGAAGTGGTCGTCGCCATCACCGATGGCAAGCTGCACCTGGGACCGTGGGAGCACATTTTTTACTATGAGTTCGATGGCAAGCGACGGAAGCGGGTGCTGGTTAAGATTATCGGGGAGTGAAGTATGCGTGGTTTTGAGCAATCTTCCGAGGTAATAAGCGACGACCAAATTGACGGAGCGGAGCGGTTGCTTTGCGTCAAGTTTCCGCCCAGTTACCGTGCAGTAGCCAAGGGGTATGGAAGCAGCTTTGGGGATGTCGAATTCCTCGTAGATCGTCCCGCTGAAGGATTCGATCGCTGCGGTGTCGGACTGATCCTGTCGTTGCTTGCCGAGAGCCGCAACAGCGTATATTCGGTCATGGGCGTTTGGCAGGAACACCAGCTTTCGGCCAGATTGATTCCGATCGCTGAAGATGGCGGTGGCAACTATCTATGCCTAGATTACCGCAAAGCCGACGAGCCCGAAGTCATTTTCTACTTTCAGGAATTGCCGGGTGATGACGGGATAATTTTTGTTTGTCAAACGTTCGACGAATTCTTGACGCGGCTGGTAGATCCCGCTGACGAAGTTGAAGACTGACTGCATTCCTTACTTCCTCGTCTTTCCAGAGACGACAAAGGGCAGTGTGTTACGCAATGTGCTTAAGGAACGCGATGCACATTACCGCCAGCGTGATGCTCAACGATAACGCGAGCTGCCTACGTGCCGACTAAGAACTCTGGGCGAAGGGAGTGTCCGTTCTCTTCTGGAGGCAAGTCCTGTAGAAACTCGGTCCGGGAAGCCAGAGTTGCAGGCGACCGTCGCAAATACGCACACCTAGCTGGGGCATATGTCGTTGCGATAATACCTCGAAGCAAGGGTAACAAGTAACTATTCCGTTACAATCTCGCCATAAAGTCGACGCTTGTGGATTCGGGCAACTAAGATGAGGCGTCTAGCGCGGATTTAGCTCCCGCCAAATCCAGATTCTCCTTCCATGAACGAAACCGCGCCGTTGCCCTCCCTTCCGACGCGACGGATATACATGCTTCGCTGGCTATATAGGCTGGCGACCGTTGCTGGTTGCGCACTGCTGGGACTGAACATCTACGGCCAAACGCGCACGCTGCGCCATCCGGAACTTTTTCGCGAACAGCGTTTGCGTTTTCGGGGCGACATCTCGCTCACCTACGAGCAAGTGCTGGAGCAGCTCCGGCGCCAGACGGAAGAATCGCCGCACGAATTCGCGCTGCGGATCAACAAAGTTGTGCAGCAGGGTCTAGCCCACGTTGATTGGGAGAGCCCCGAGATGGAGATGTACCTGCTGGTCCCGCCGGAAGAGAATTATTTGCTGTACCTCATGCGTTTCGTCCGGCCGGCCGACTATCGCAAGTATCACTTTAGCAATCCCGACCTCATCGTGGAGCGAGGGTGCGGCATTTGTGGCGATGCCGCTTGTGTGATGTCGTCGCTCTTGGAACGAGAAGGGATCGAAACGCAAATTGCGGCCTTTCCGGGGCATGTCGTCGTATTGGCGAAGCTGGGAGACAAGCAAGATAAAGACTGGATGCTGGATCCCGACTTTGGCGTGGCCATACCACTATCGGTCGAGCAATTGCAGTCGCCCGAACGTCCCTTCGAGCCATATTACGCCGCGGAAGATTACTCGCCGGCGGAAGTCGCGGCACTGGCAGGCATTTATCAACAGACGCCGAAACTATTTGACAGTGCCTTCGCGTTTAGCCCCAAGCATGCGATGTTCGAAAGCGCGTCGTATGTTTTGATCTGGGTGTTGCCGGCGACATTGGTGCTCATTGGCACGCTGGGACTGCGTCGTCGGGCGAATCAGGTCCCAGCGATTGCCCCCAATGAAACCGGCCCGACACTGCAACCTGCAATGTCGGGCCGATGAGTTTCATGCTGTATAACGAAGGGCTTTACATCTTGCCGAACTTGGCGACCAGGTCGGCGGTGCGGCAGCTATAGCCCCATTCGTTGTCGTACCAGCTCATGACCTTGACGAACTTGCCTTTGTCGCCGAGGACGGTGGTCCATTCGCCGACAAAGATCGAGCTGTGCGGATCGTCGATGATGTCGCTGGAAACGAGCGGGTCTTCGCTATAGGCCAGAATGCCCTTGAGCGAGCCTTCTTCCGACGCCTTCTTCATGGCGGCGTTGATCTCGGCGACGGTGACTTCTTTCGCCAAGTTGGCGGTCAGATCGACCACGCTACCCGTGGCAACTGGAACGCGCATCGAGAAACCGGTGAGCTTGCCTTTGAGGGCTGGCAACACGAGGCCGACCGCTTTGGCAGCACCGGTGGTGCTAGGAATGATGTTGATCGCACAAGCGCGAGCGCGGTACGGATCTTCGTGCGGCAGGTCCTGCACGCGTTGATCGTTGGTGTAAGCATGCACGGTCGTCATCAGGCCCGACTCGATGCCGAACGTCTCGTGCAGCACCTTGGCGACCGGTGCGAGGCAGTTGGTGGTGCAGCTGGCGTTGCTGACGCACTTCATCTCGGCGGTGAGCTTATCGCAGTTCACGCCCATCACGACGGTCAGATCGGCGCCATCTTTGGCAGGAGCCGACAACACAACCTTCTTGGCACCCGCCTTGAGATGCGTGTCGTAGCCAGGCTTGGAGTCGGTGGCGCGGGCGGTGAAGATGCCGGTGCTCTCGATCACCACATCGGTGTTCAAGGCGCCCCACGGGAGTTCCGCTGGATTGCGAACCGCGTGCACGGGGATGGTCTTGCCGTTGACGATGAGGTTCTTGTCGTCGAACTTGACGGTCCCCTTGAAGCGACCGTGGCAGCTATCGTACTTCAGCAGTGTCGCCAGCATTTCGGTGCTGGTGAGATCGTTGATGGCGACCACTTCAAACTCGCTGGCCCGTTCCATCATGATGCGGAACGTCAAGCGACCAATACGACCGAAGCCGTTGATACCAACACGAATTGCCACGACGAATCTCCTTCGACAAAGACTAAGTACTAATCCCAGGCGTATGCGATTAACTATTAACTATTAACTATTGCGCCGCACCACGAGCGAGCCAGAAAACAGGGCTCAAGAATGACTGGCGAGTGGTGGACGGTAGTGTGTAAAAATCTGCCTTTGAGCCGCCAACCCGACGACACGCCCCGAGGCGCTTGATCCTGTCGGGCGGACTGTGCTCAAGGCAAGCGACGAATTATACTTAGCTTCGCACATGTCAGCAACGGCCAGCACCCTTACGACATGTTCCGATTCGCAACTACAGCTGGCTTGCGTGAAAATTGACGCCGTCGACGATGGGCTGCGGAGCCTTCTGCGGCGATAGAACCTCCCAATCGCTAATTACCGCTGTTTCCGCGACACCTTCCGCGGCCATTTTCGCGCGCTTTGTATGTCTCAAACCCAACGTCCTCAATGGCAACTGCCGCCGGGCGTGACGCGCGGAATGTGGGACTACGCCCACACTGACCACATCGCCAGCGATTACGACAACTATTTCACCGGCACCAAACTGTTTGAACTCGACGAGGCGATCCTGCGCAAGCACTTCATCACGCCGGGACTCGTGGCCGATCTGGGTTGCGGCACCGCCCGTGCACTGGTACCGCTCGTAAAGCGCGGCTTTCGCGGCTTGGCGATCGATCTGGCCGAACCGATGCTGCGCGTCGTGCGCGATAAGGCGATCAAAGAACAACTCGATATCACTTGCGTTCGCGCCAATCTCGTGGAACTGGATGGCATTGCCGACCACGCGGTCGACTACGGGATCTCGCTCTTTAGTACACTGGGAATGATTCGTGGCCGGGCCAATCGCCACAAAGCGCTGGTGCATACGCGCCGCATCATTAAGCCCGGCGGCAAGTTCGTGCTACATATCCACAACTATTGGTATAATCTCTACGATCCCGGCGGGCCGTGGTGGGTGCTGGGAAACTTGCTGCGCTCGACGTTTCGACGCGACGTCGAAACCGGCGATAAGTTCTTCTTCTATCGCGGCGTGAATAACATGTTCTTGCATGTCTTTCGCTATCGCGAAATTAAACGCGACCTGAAGCGCGCCGGCTTCAAGATCATCGACGCACTCTATCTTGATCCCCTGCGCCATCGCGCGCTACAACGCCCTTGGCTCTGCGGGAATCTCCGCGCCAATGGTTGGATCTTGGTTTGTCAGTAGTCGTTGCGTCGCATAGTGCGCGGGCGTCCCCACCGTTGCGCAAGTAGATCCGGTTTCCGTGCTCGAGCAGGCAAGGAACGCTACGAAAGATCGTCGCTGCACCATGGCTGACTATTTAGTATCGCGATCAGGCAGCAGCGCGGCGGCACCTTGTGCGATAAGCGTTCGCGCGACGCGGACACCGAGTGCTTCCGCATCGGCAAGGTCGGCCTGCGAAGAGGCAAAGATGCGCGTTATGCCATCGTTGCTCAGCACCACGCCATCGAGATGTAACTG
>JBGSHH010000396.1:0-7290 GCA_041752355.1 Pirellulaceae bacterium
GGATGAACACAGAGGACACAGATTATGTGGGGAGAATAGGAGAAGGCGTTTTCCTGCTCTGCTGTGCAATTTGTCTGCCCACCATTTTTTCTATCTCCCCGACGTTCAATACAAAGTGACCCTACCTGTCTCCTTCCGATCCGTGTCCTCTGCGTTCATCCGCGGCGCTCATTGCCTTCCCCTCAATCCGTGGCGGGGAAGCTGAGCAATTCCTCCGGAGGCGAGCCGCCGCTACTGGTTTCCAGCACTCGACGAATCTTGGCGCGCGGTTGACGTAGATCGACGACGAAGTTGCTCACCGTCGGTATGTGAGCCAGCGACGACACCACGCCTGGCACCCACTGCCGCGCGTCGCGAATCTCCACCAAATCGTGCAAGTAGCGCTCGTACTCCGCCAGTAATCCGGCGGGAATCTCGTCCCCTTGCCGCAGCGAAAGCAAATACGCGGCAAGCGTAGCGTTGCAATCGCGGCACCAGACGTTGTCGGCGAGATCAGCCAGCACGTAGCGCACTTCCAAGTACGCATTCATCCAGCCTGCCGCGCGCTCGATCGCTCTGGCGATGTGGCCTTCCTCCGTTGGCGAGAGCGTGCCGCTGTTGTCGTCATCGGCGGCTGCGAGCACGGATGCTGGATTCCAGATCGATTCGATGTCGGCTTGCGTGCAGTACATGGTGGGTAATGGGCAGTGGATAGTGGGTGGGGAAGAAGTCGGAAGTCGGAGATCGGAAGTCGGAAAGTAGCAACCTCCGACTTCCGCGTTCCAGACTTCGATTTAGTACGAGCCGCCGCTGATCACGCCATAGGCGACAGCCTTGGGGAGATAAAGCGCAGGCAAGCCATTGAACACCGCGCTCAGTTCCCAACCGCTGGGATCGTGCGTCGCGAACGCGAAGGGATAGAAGCCATACGCCTGGGTCTTGGGTCCGCCGGGGCCTTCGGTGACGATCTCCGAACCTTCCAAGTACTGCACCCAGCGCGAGGAGGGCTCGGGCAAGAAGGCGGCGTGATCGTCTTCGATGAGCTTTTCGAATTCGTCGCTGACGCCTGCCTCCACACCGTAGTCGATGATGTGGAACGTGATCCAGGGAATGGCGCGTAGCACGGCGGTGAACTCGCCAGCGCCGACACGGCGCATCGAATCGAACACCACGTTGGCCGAACCGCCCAGCGCTTGCACCTTGGTATTGTTGATGACGTACTGCCAGCCGACACCGGTGAGCACGACATGCGACAAGCCCAGGCCGGTAAGCTGCACCATGGCGGCATTGATGTTCTGCAACTGCAGCGGGATATCGGTGGCGGCATTGGCCCAGTCGGCATCCAGCAACTCGCCATCGCCGAGCATATCGAGCTGCCCTTGGTTGCCACTGGGAATGCCGAAATTGACCGTCGCCCCGCCGCCGCTGAAGGTGTGCAGCAAGTCGTCGCCAACGATCAGGTATTGATATTGGCCACGCAACATCGAGGCGGTTTGAAATTCGATCAGGTTGGCGAAGCGTTGACCAAGGTAAGCTTCCTGCCGCGTGAGATAGCTCTCGCCGTTGGCGTCGAGTTCATCGAGTTGCCCGCCCAGGCGGCGATGGTTGAGCAAGTCTTCGTCCAAGAGCGCGATCGATTCGGCCGAGCGCGGAAACGTGCCGGTCACGTGGCCAACCTTCTGCGGCTTCTGGCGACTAGCCGCTTGCCCTGGCACGCGACCGGTGGCGATGCTGCGCGTGTGATCGATCACGTCGAACGAAAAGTGTCGCCCCGACTGTTGTAGGCGATTGCGACCGGCGAATCCCCAACCGAACAAGTTCTGCAACGTGGTGCCGGGGAGTTCCAGTTGCGAGATGGCGTGCAAAATAGTTTTGGGCGCGAGAATCGTGGCCGTGGATTGAGACATAGTGAGTGTGGGTAGTGGTTAGTGGGTAGAAGGGAAAATGTCAGAAGGCAGATTTCAGATTTCAGAATTAAGAAATCTGCAATCGCTTACGCAATGGTCATCGTGGTGCCGCCGAGGTTGGTGACGATCCACTTCAGCGTGCTGGTGGCGGTGTAGACGCATTCGACCAGCGTCTGGCTACCGATCTTTTCACTGCTGGTGCTATAGGTAACGCTGCTGGCGGCGGCGTTGTTGGTGACGATCAAATCGCTCGACCCGGTAATTACCAAGTTGGCGTCGGCCGTTTGCAAGAAGCGAAAGGCCAGGCCGTTCTCCTTGGTGGGCAAGGTGAAGTTCACGGCGGCGGTCGCCAGAAACAACAGCCCATTGTCGGCGGCCGTGAGTGTGTAGTTGGCGGACTTGCGATAAATGCCGCGCGGATGCATCAATTCGCCAGCATTCACGTGAAGGCTTTGATCGAAGACGAAGCGACCTGCGAGTTGTTGGCGAGCGCGAGCATCCAGCCCCCACAACTCGCCTTCCTTGATCAGGCCATGTACCAGCATCTGCGTAAAGCGATCGGTGGCGACACCGGCGCGGAGCATATCCTGCGCGTGTTCCAGGATGCCGATGGCGATCTGCTTGCCATCGTTGGCGTCGGGATCGTAAACAAACGCTTTGCCCGTCGAATCGTCGAGCGCCAACAGTTGGCCGCCACGGAGCGTGGTGCTGGGGGAGTTGCCACTGTCGGTATTCGTATCATCGAGTGTGATCGGCTTCGTCGCCACCAGGTTCTGGCCACCACGGCCGCTCCAAGTGACTTCGTTCTCGATCGATTCTTGGGTTGTTTGCATGCCAGGCGTGTTGCCGGGAGTGAACGTGTTCATGGGGTTTCCTGGTGGTTGAAAGGGGGCGCTGGTTAAGGCGCCTCGCTGACGCTTCGGGTTAGTGTTGAATCGTCTCGCTGACGCTGCGGGTTAGTGTTAAGGCGCCTCGCTCACGCTGTGGGTTGGTGAAGAACGGCGGAAGCCGCTACGGGCGAGCTGTTCGGCGGCGATGCGACGGGCGTCGTCGTCGGAGAGGCTCCGCGCATCGCCTGTGAAGAAGCTATCGCCGCGCGGATGGGTCGCCGCTTGTACATCGGCACCTGCGAGTAGTAATTGTGCAGGCAAGGTTTCTTCCAGCAGCGCGACGGCGTCGGACAAACGCAGCGCAGGTTCATCGCGCCCGCGATCATCGAAACGCACGGATTCCAGCGTGTTGGCCAGACGTTCGCGCACGCCGCGCGGCAGATGTTGCGATAAGGCGATGCGCTCGGCCAGTTGGCGGCGGCGATCCTCCGCCGTGGGCCGCGACTCAGGGGGCGCAGGCAACGCCTCGAGCAAAGCAGTGAGCACGTGGCCGGGTACCTCGGACCACTGGACTGCACAAAACTTGCCGCTAGAGATGCTTATGAAAATCGACCGCGTATTTACCGGCGCAGATGTGATCGCCGCCGCCTGATATACACAAAAAATGCCGTCGCTGATTTCGCGATCAGCGACGGCATAGCTCCAGCTCGACGGCGCGACAAGCGCCGTTGCAATCACCCCAGTTCAAAAGGTTTTGCATGTCCATTATAGCACTAAGCAATAGTTCTTCCGAGCGCCCGCGCGAGAGAATAAGCGCTCGCGACGTGATCGAAGCACGATGGCGATACCTCGCCAAAAACTCAGGCATGTCAGCGGCCTTCGTTTTCAACGATCTGCCGACGATCACCCTCGGCGGCAAGGCGACCCAACGATGTCGGCATCAAGCACGAGTGCTATACGAGCAGATGAACGTCAAAGGCTACGTAGACAAGAGGAAGCTCGAACACTTCATCACGCTGGTCGTCACCGCCAAACGTGCCATCCATCAACGGTGCGGCATCCGCTACTCGCGAGCCAAATCGAAATCGACGCGCGCCCAACTCCAGGTCATCGATGCCGCCATCGCCGCGGGCTACTTCGAGCCTTTTCGCGCCCCCAAAGGAGCACCAAGAATGTCTCGGCTAATCCCTACGCCCAAGCTCGCCGCCCTCGCGGATATGGACCCCTGGAGCTACGACGACACGCGGCCCTCCAAGCTAGTGCGGTTGCGACGGCGCGGTGCGGATGAAACCGAGGCCGACCTCGATTTCAATCCCGAACTTGATCTGCCCCGCAACGTAGGGGACCGCCTCGCCGACCTCAATGAACTCAACGCCAAGCACTACTTCACTTATTGCCCCTTCGATACATGGGATCAATCCCCCGCCGCCCGCCGCCGCTTCCGCCCGATCCACCACGCCCTCTATCACATCACAGACGACGACCCCGAGTGGATGCATGGTCGTATCTACGGCGATCATCAACAGATGCGAAAGATCGAGCGGCCAACGATCCTGATAGACCGCGAGCCAACGGTTGAGCTTGATTTCTCTTCTTATCACGCCATGATCCTCTACCATCAGGCCGGGATAGACTATCGCGACGATCCGTATGCGTTGTGGGGCCACACGTCGGCCCCGTTACGCCTCCTCGGCAAACTGGTAATGGCGTGCCACCTTAACGCCACAACGCGACAGGCGGCTATGCGTGCGGCCACGTCCGCCGCCTGCCAATACGACCGCAAAGGCAAACCCAAGCGGGGCAAGGATCGAGAGGAGGCCGATCTCTATCAACGGGCATTGGATGAGACTGGTCTCAACATCTCAGATATCTTTGAGCGCGCCGAGCATCGCCATACCGCGATAGCAAAGCATTTCGGCACCGATGCTGGCCATCGGTTGATGACGCTCGATGCCGAGATCTGCTTGGACGTACTCGTTGATTTCACTCGCCGCAAAATTCCTATCTTGGGCATCCACGATTCGTTCGTCGTTGCGGAACAACATCAAGCAGCACTCCACGCCACGATGATCAAAGCCTACCAAACGCGAGTAAAGACAGATTTCATTGCAGGCATCAAGGCGACAAGTTTTTGCGGCAGTTTTTGATTTTTTTCGGAGCCATCAAAACATCAAACGAGACCACCCCAATCCAATCCCCTTAATACTTACCTACCCACCCCCGCCCACCTCAATAACTAGGGCGTTTTGATGTAACTATTTAACACGTAAAGACTTGTGGAGACAAAAGTGTTTGTGATAACTTGCCGAAATCAGACGCGAATGTCGCGGATGAAATCAAGCAATTAGGTAGGAGAGATGTGATGTTACGACGACGATTGGAACTGAAATTTGCGGAGGCAATAAACGAACTCAACGAAAACGACGTGATACGAATGATCGAGTGGTTTCCCGATGCTTGGTACGGGGCGTGGCAAGGGATCAAGCAGATGGAGGCGGAGGCCGAGGCGGCATCCGCGCCCTGGACGACGCCGCGCAATGCGACAAACCTAGCGATCAAGTTGAGCAAACTCACGGACGAGCAACTAACGGCGGTGTACTGGTGGTGGCTGGGTTACTCGCAGATAAAAGGAGCGACGGGAATGGATCGCAAAACAACAATCGAAGAGATAGCGGCCAAACTGAATGGAGACACGGACGAGGAACTAGCAGCAGTGGTAGACGGGGCGATGGCTACCGAGCAAGCATTTCAAGCCAGCATGAACATGTCGGATGAAGAACTCCGCGCCCTGGACGAGTGGAATCCCCTGGCTGAAGTCCAAGGTAATTGGGAAGAAGTGGCGGAAGAGTAAATAAGCTATTGCCGCCAAAGAAGATGCGGCTAAAATGCTGGCGAAAGGGGTGGAAACGATCCGCCCCTGCCCGCTGGCACGTGTGCAGTTTGGATCGCCAGACGCCACACGTGCCACCGCCAGCCCTTAAATGACGACCCCAAATTAGCCTTGCGGCAAAGTAGGCGGGGGCTAGCGCCCCAACGCGACACGGGCAAACGTCGACAAGCCCACATCATCATTATGCATTATAAAACCAGCCAAATCGGCGGGTTAGACCAGTCACCCATTCTTATTCGACGGAAGTCGACCTGTCGTCCTGGGATTTGCGACGAGAAAGAATGCGACTCACGGCCCATTATGGTGGATGGATCAATGCCGATAGTTGGCTGATTCTAATTCGGACGAAGTCACCGTGGGCAATTGATATGGGCCAACATTGCCTCTAGTACTTTGGCTTCTATGTATTAATTCGACTGGGGCATGGCGCTGTCAAAGATCGCGGCTCGCCCCGATATTTATCTGCGCGAACTGCAAGTCGATTTGAAAAGTAAACTGGGTGCAGACGCTTGCTTGATGACGCTGTGCAACGCCTATCGCGTTTTGGATCAAACGCGAAAAAACCTTGATCGCGGCCGAACAGGAGCGCGTCGACGTCGTCGAGCGTCGCGCACAGTAGCGTGTGGCGCAGCGCGATCTCGATCCTATCTGCCGCCTAGCTGCCCGCCCCACAGCAGAAAAGATTTCAAATCAAGAATGCTAGCGCAACTGCTATAATATAAGGGCCGATTTCACATCGCACGGGAGATCCGCAAATGCCAGAACCAGATATCAAATCGTTGTTTGACGTCGCCAACGAAGTGGTCGACGAATTCGCTACCGTACTCCGCACCACTTTGAAAATCGCTAAACGGGGCGGCGATGCCCTGAACGCGATCAAGGAGGCCACGCCCCACGGAGAGTTCACCAACGCCTTGAAAATCTACTTCAAAGGGTCGGTAGAGACGGCCCGAATTTGGATGAAGGTAGCTCGCGATTGGGATTGGCTCGTGCAGCTCTACGATGGCGATATCGACAACGTTACTATCGACGGCGCACGGGCGGCACTCGCCCGAAAAGAAACAATCGAGACGCGAGCGGAAAAGGGCGAGATGAAATTCACGCCCTCCGCAGACCGCATCCGTCGCGATGTCAAACGAGGTCTGGCAGAATATATAGCGATGATGAGTGATCGTGATGTGGAAATACTCGGCTATCTCTGGCGGCAGATCTGGGAGGACGATGCCAGGGGAATTCTATCGCTGGTGAAATTGAGATTTGCGGAGGACACCGAGCTCGCTCCAGCCCCAGAAGCATCTACCACGACGAGCGTCGATGACGATGATTGGGGCGAGGAGGAGTCTACGCTGGCGCACATCCATGGGATAGCTGATCGACGCCATGCGGAATGGATGGCAAGGCGAGAATGCTGGCCACCTCGCGATACCGACGCGGCATAACGGTAGGGGCTACCGTTATGGGATTGGCGGTTGAAATCAGGTGGCCTGATCTTTCGATCTTTCCTCACAATCGCGGGCAATATCGCCATTGCAGTGTCCCCCTCCCGGAAATCCTTGCGCAACTAAGCGCTGAAAGAAGTAGAGGAATGGCCTCTTCCTGTTGTGAAGGAGGAAGTCATGTATCCCGAAGAGAGTCCGGATTGGGAAGAAGTTACAGCAACTAACGCGGGGCCAGACCAGGTTGA
>JBGSHH010000397.1:0-13588 GCA_041752355.1 Pirellulaceae bacterium
CAGGGCAATCGAGTGTTAAAGCTGCGAAAAACCAGCGATAAGTTTCTCGAAGGCGGTCTCATCCCAGCCGCAAAGCTTGCGTTTGCCGCGCAGACTCGCTTTGAGGGTAGTGTCCCGTTGCAATATATTGAGCGCTAAACGACGAAACACAGAAGTAATTTCTGGACCGTTGCCTTTGCGAATACGACTGGCATCTTCGGTAAAAGTTACATCCAGCACGTGATGTTGAGAGTTTTCGATGCTCCAGTGTGCGCGCAGGTGTTGGCCAATTCGACGCACTTTGCACGGCAGGCTGCTGATGAAGTACTCTTGCGCTTCTTCGAGGATGCCATTCATTTCGCGACTGCGAAGAATGCAACCGATCGTGGCGATGCCGTCCCAACGCGCGAACAAGGCGGAGTCTTTTGGCAGCGGCAACACCGTGATGCGGCGCGTCTCGTGGCGATTACGATTCTTCTCGACCGTTTTCGACTGCCGCAGGCCAGGATGGTCGTCATCGAACGCGTCCATGATGGTTTGTTGTAGTTCGGCTTGGAGCGCTGCTTGATTGCCTTTGACCATCAACACATAGTCCGCCTGCTTGGCGATGATCTTGCGGACCGTTTCGCGTTGACAATGCATGGCATCGGCGGTGACGACCGCGCCGGTCAGATCCAGCATGTCAATCAATTGTTGCACGGCGGGAATCTCGTTCGACTTATCTGCGACGGACTTCAGCGCGATACACATTTTCAGACCGCAGGCCCAAGCCGATACTGAGTGCAGCGCCGATTTGTGCGAGGCTTTGTCGAACGAGCCGCGCAGCGCCTTGCCATCGAAGGCGACCGTTTCGCCTTGCAAGGATTGCGCGATGTCTTTGGTCCAAGTTTCCAAGGCGGCGTAGAACTCCAGCGTTTCGAGTCGGGCAAACAACTCCGTGAACGTGTCGTGAGAAGCGATGCCTTTCTCAAAAGGCAGGAACTTACGGAACCACGCGAGCTTGCACTTTCCAAAGGCCGCGACATCGACCCAGGAGTTGCAATCGCAGATCGCGCCGCATAAAGCCACGAACACCATTTCGATGAGCGGATAGTTCGTGCCACGATTGAGACGTGGATCGGTAACATCTTCAAAGTATTCGCTAATTTTACCAACGAAAGCAACAGACATCGGTTCGACCTTCTTGCTAGCAAGCGAAAAAGCAGCAGGCTTCGCCATGAAGCCTTTCCTTTTTGCTAACCAATGCAACAATCAAACCATTCTCCAACACTCGATTGCCCTGCCTCGCAAGTGAGGTTGACATGAACACTATCCTCTGGATCTGGAGCGAGTATTCGAGTATCTCTTCCAATGGGAAGCGATATCAGCGATTCAAGCCTCTTATGTTCGAGCAGATGGAGAAGGCTGCCGCGGATGACGTTCCAGCGGGCATGAACGTTCCTTAATGGCTGTCGGCTGGATGAGGACAATGGCACACGGACATGCATAATACCAGACACCGACCTTTGTTAGACTTGTTCGCTTTCGACTCGCTCAACTTTCGGACCTGCTACGGAACCACTATCCGCTCCCAGCTCCAGTCCGAAAGTCCTGGGCTAAGCCAGATCACTTCGCTAAATAGGTGTTGCAATGATTTCTTCAAGCCCTTGCTACTTGCTGTGCGCAGCAATAATGATTACGGGATGCGGAACTAGCCTTACTCAGGAATCCCAGATAGTATTCATGAATTCAGAGTTGGAAGTGGAGGGCATGCGTTGCACTCCGGCGGGTATTCAGCGATTTGAAATTGATTGCGGCAGCGTTTCGATTAACATCGGCATTTTACCCGAAAGTAACGGCCACGCAAAATACATTCTTCATGTCCTTGTTTCCGCTAAAGACGGAGCGGAGCCACACACGGAAACGTTACAAGCACATATCTTATCAGACGAATCCAGCACGACATCCCATGACGTTGCTTTATTGACTCAATCAACTTCACGCGACGACGGCCTGGTTCTGGTCCTTTCGAAATTCTCAATTAGTCCCGACCTTGATGCGTTTTCCGAAGGTCCGGTTTCAATCGACATTGAGCTTGAATACCGAACGTCAGGTGGCACTTCGAAAACTCTGAAGTTGCATATTCCACTAAGGAGAGTTCGCATTACTCTGCCAACAACACTAGCAAATGACCAATCGTGCGTCCTGAGAATCCCGAGATATAGCGTATAGCGCATCCATAACAAGAATGGCAACAATCTGGCCGGGGTGAAATCCCCGGTCTCAATGCGACCCCGAAGAGGGCCTGCGGAGGGAAGGTTGGGGTGGGTGCGATTCCCCAGGCATTTCATGCCTGGCTAGGTTCTTGGGTCCTCCGGACCGGGGCCATTTGATGTGCCGCACATGCCGATCCGTTCTACTGACCAGTTGCAAATGGCCCGCCTCGCTCGACGGCAATACGGGAAGACGTCCTGATAAACGTCTATTTAAATGGCAAACACTTCTTGACTACGTACTTCACCTTTGATACACTGCGGGGTGGCAAGCGGCACTGCCTTGGGGATCGGACTTTCCTCGCGCAAACGGTGGTTCGCCGCAGGGGTTCGATGCACACGCCCAAGAAAACAGAATTTACTAGTCTGCCAGACGTCGCGGGCATATTTTTGTGTGTACGCAACATCTTTTGGATAAATACGTTAGCGAGAATGGAAACAAAAAGAGAACACGAGTCGGGATCTAGTAAAGTGGACCTGAGGAGGTCGCCGCAGGGGCCTGAGGCACACGCCCAAGAAACAGAATTTACTAGTCTGCCAGACTTCGCGGACATATTTTTGTGTTTTCGCAAAGTATTGTGTAGTATTTCGTTAGGTTAAATGAGAACAAAAGAAAGATACGCGTCGGGATCTAGTAAAGTTGGCCGGAGAAAGGCAAGCAAGCGCAGAAACGGCAGGCGGGACGCCTACCCCACGACAGGCAGGTCGGCTTCAACTAGCGGCTAACTCACGGAGCAAGCGAGCGCGACGTAGTCGGGGCGGTCGGCGGCGGTGCGATGGAGGTAGCTGGCGACGACCTGGCCGTGGTGGATGACGAACACGCCAGGCATTTGAAAGCCATCACCCACCAGTTTGCCGAAGCCGTGGCGGTTCACGATAGCGGCGAGAAAACCTCGCCACCAAATGCGCGGGCCAAGGAGCTGCGGGAGCGAGCCGCGCATCAGTCCCAGCGCGCGATAGAGTTGGCAGTGCGGATCGCTAAACCGCTCGACATCGTCCATTTGATAAGCGGCGAAGAATTGGCGCGAAGCTTCGTCCTCCTCACCCATGTGTACCAAGGCGAGTTGCACATTGTCGGCAGTCAACTGCTGCCGCGCGTGCGACAGGTCGGCCAGCGCTTCTCGACAAAAGGTGCAGCCAGCATGACGAAGAAAGGTGACGAGCACCGGGCGCGACGCGGAGAGTTCGGCGAGCGTGTGACCGTTCTGGCTGCGCATGGTCGCGGCCAGTTCGTCGAAGTCGGCGGAGCCTTGGAGCGCGGGCGAACTGTTTTGTTTGGCGGCGTAATACAAAATCCAAGCGAACGGCAACCACCAGATCAGATCGTTGGTGATGTTGACGACGCCAGCGATCGCAGGCAAGCGTCCTGAGTACCAGACATCCACGAAGCCGATCGGTCCGAGTACTTTGCCCAACAAACCGACCAACACGATGGGCCAATGCCGCGCGGGATCGAAAGCGGCAATAGCATAGCCGATGCCGTACACGCCGACGATCATGCCGATGCATTGCCACAGTTCGGGATAGCGTGGCGGCTCCATGCCAGCCCAAGCGAACCAGGCATTCGGAAAGAAAATGACGAGCGCACCCCACACCAAGTTATAGAGGCCTGCCGCCAGCAAGACCGTCTTCATCCAAGGGGGTGTTTTGTTCGCCATGAAGGAGACTATGTGTTGGTGTGCAAACAAGACGCTTCGTTCGCGACGCGAACAGCGACTATGATTCTACTGCTTCAGGCCGAGCAATGCGCGGAGCGCGGGTTCGAGTTCCGCATGACGAAACGAGTAGTCGGACGCTTGCAGTTGCGTAGGCTTCACACGCTGACTCGCGAGCAAGAGCTCATCCGCCATTTCGCCCAAGGCCAAGCGCGCGGCAAACGCAGGCATGGGAATGATGGTGGGACGATGGAGCACGCGCCCGAGCGTCTTGGTGAACTCATGATTGGTAACCGGATGAGGCGACACCACATTCACAGGACCAGCCAGCGAATCGGTCAAGAGTGCATGGTGGATCGCGCCGACGACATCGTCCAGCGTGATCCAACTCCAGTACTGCTTACCACTACCAATGGTACCGCCACCACCCATTTTGAAAGGAAACAACATCTTGCTGAGCGCACCACCCTTGGGCGACAAGATGACCCCGAAGCGCACATTCACGACGCGGATGCCAGCGTCGCGGGCAGGTTGCGTGGCCGCTTCCCACTGTTGACAGACATCGGCCAAAAAGCCTTCGCCAGCGCTGCTTTGCTCGTCGAGCCATTGATCGCCGCGACTGCCGTAATAGCCAATAGCCGATGCGGAGACGAGTACCTTCGGCGGCGCGGCCAGCCTGGCGAGCGATTCGCATAGCACACGGGTCCCTTGCACGCGGCTCTCGAGGATGCGTGCTTTCTTCGCGGCGTTCCAACGTCCCTCGGCGATGTTGTCGCCTGCGAGATGCACGACGGCGTTGCAAGTGTCGAGCGCGGCTTGATCGATGGTTCCCTTGCTCGGCTCCCAGAGGGCTTCGCCAGCTTGCGGCGACTTGCGAACCAGTTTGGTGACTTGATGACCGCCGGTGGTGAGCAACGGCGCGAGCGCCGAACCAACCATACCCGTGGCGCCAGTGATGAGAACATGCATGGCAGAAGTCTCCGCGAAGCGAGCGTGAGCGGCAAGATCGGCCGCCGTGGTTTCGTGTCGATAGGCAAACATTTGCTGAAGTTTGGCACGAACCAGACTCCCGCCGAGCAGCGCGCCCACGCTACCACCCTTCACGCGATACTCGACATGATCGATCAATTCACAGGCGTCGGCGGACAGCGGCTGGAACCGATGCGTATGTTCCCATTGCTTAAAGGGGCCGCTCTTCTGAATGTCGCGAAAGGACTCGTAAGGATGATAGTCACAATGTTCGGCCAGCCACTTCACACGCAGCGGGCCAATTTTAGCTTGCAGTTCGACTTGAGCGCCGTTTTGAAGTCCGCCGGTGGCGCGTGTGACTTGGACATCTTCCCAAGGGGGAATGAGTCGCGCGAGCGCGCCTGGTTGCTCATGCCACCGAAACGCCTTTTCGGTGGAGACGGGAAGTTGGACGCGACGCTCGAAAAGTTGCAGGGACATTTGCTGTGGGCCTTAGGTATAGGGTTTGATCGTAACCGCAGGCCACGGCGGCGGTTAACTCAGTTGGCGATTTCGGCCGCCTCCTCTAATTTGACCTCTTCCACCATCTTCTGGAGCTTTTCCAATGCGCGCTTTTCTAATTGGCGTACGCGTTCTTTGCACACACCCAGCGAGCGAGCGAGGGCCTGCAATGTTTGCACTTTGCCTGACTTTTCCATGCCAAATCGCGCCCGGATGATGAGTCGTTCGCGCGGATCGAGTTGGCCAAGCATCCGCTTCATTTGTCGTTGCAACTCCTCCCAGCGTTTCTCGCCGATGGCGCTCATGTTGCGGTCGTCGGCCACTTCCAGCGTTGCTTCGCTACCAGTGTTAGCGTAGCGACTGCGTTCTTTCTGGCGTTGCTGCAGCAAACGATAGAGGTTGCGTCGAATGGCGCGGGTCGCGTAGGTGCTAAAGCGGAAACCACGATCATAGTCGAATTTCTCAACGGCGTGCATCATGGTGAGAATGCCTTCGCTCACCAGTTCATCGAAGGGGGTTCTGAGGTCCACGAAGGTTTTCACGATGGAAATCACCAATCGCACGTTGGCACCGATAATACGATTGCGAACATGGCTGGCTTCGTCGAGACAACGATCGATTTCGTCGAGCATTTTCAGATCGGGTTGCTGTTCGTCAAATTGTTCACGCAAGGTGTGGGCGCGATGCTTCACATAATTCATGCGCTCGAACAAACCGCGTTCCTCGGTGGCCGTCAGCAGCGGCATTTCGCACGCACGGGCCAGGGGCGTTCCCAGTTCCGCCGTGATACGCTTTTTTGGCAAGAGGGAAGTGGAGGCATCCGCCATGACGCGAACGACTTCTTCGCTCAACGTCGCTTGGGGTTCGCAGTCCACGAACTTGTCGTTGGGAATGTATTCGATGCTGGTTTCCGCGAGCTTCGCAAAGCGACGTTGCGCCTCGGCAGAGATCCGCTGCTGTTCGCGTTTATCGTCCAGTTCGATCACGTTGTCTCGGCGACGCAGCAGCACGCTATCGGTTAGCGTTTGGAGATCGGTCGCGGAGTGTTGTGGGGCACTGGCATTGGATCGGCGACGTGGGGTGCGAGTTTTCAGCGTGGCGATCATGGCGGAAGCTTTAGAGATGGTTGATTTGAGTTATTCGCCGGTCGCGCTTGGGTGGGTAGAAATTTACCCACACCCAAGCGTTCCGGACGGAAGTGGAAAACGAGGTCAGTTACTTAGGCAGAATGACGGTGTCGATCACATGGATCACGCCGTTGCTGCATTGGATGTCGGTCTTGACCACTTTGCTGCTGCCGTTGAGCATCACGCCATCTTTAGCGCTCACGGCAATGGTTTGCCCTTGCAACGATTTGGCTTCGGTGATTTTCACCACATCGGCGGCCATCACCTTGCCTGGCACGACGTGATAAGTCAGCACTGCCTTGAGCTTGTCCTTATCAGCCAACAAGGCTTCGAGTGTCCCCTTAGGAAGCTTGGCGAATGCTTCATCGGTGGGAGCAAAGACGGTGAAGGGGCCCTTGCCTTTGAGTGCTTCGACGAGTCCCGCTTCCTTAACGGCGGTCACAAGTGTCTTGAAAGATCCGGCGGCCACCGCGGTGTCGACAATGTCCTTCGTGGCCTTTTCTTCGGCGCGGGCGACAGAAACCGACAGGGCTACTGCGACCACTAACGCGAACTGTGCAAAACGACGCAACATGGGAACATCCTCCGAGGAACGACTTTCCAGGCAAGTTCAGGCGGCTTGTCGTGACACCACGACTGAGGGGTATTGAAGCCGCCTGACTGGTTCGGGCTTGCATGACAAATCGTTCAATTCGTTCACAGGCAGTTATACCGGTGCCAAGGCGGCCAGACAACCGAAAAAACGTTCAAAACGTTCGAATTTCCGTAATGCGTTTGCTAGTATTGGGTTGCGGATCGAAGAAAATGCCGGAAGGGACTGTGCGACTGGTGTATAGTGGTTTGAGCGGGTCGCGAGTCGAACGAAAACGACGGCAAAACGTTCAACTCATCCTTTTCCAATCGGCGAAGCTTGCCCAATTTATCGTGGAACAACAACTAACTCCCCGGCAACTCGCTCAGGCCACCGGCGTCAGCGAGTCTTCGATTAAACGCTGGTGCGATGCCGGAGTAATTGCGACCGTTCGTACCGCCGGCGGACATCGGCGAATTCCGTTGCATGGGGCGATGCAGTTTCTGCGCGATCACGACCACGAAATTCTGCGTCCGCAATTGCTGGGATTGCCGGATGGCACGCGTCGAGGCAGCTACCGCCTTGAGGATGCGGCGAAGCATCTGGGCGCCGCGCTAGAACAAGGGGATGAGCAGACTGCGCGACAGATTGTGTTTGAACTCTATCTCGATCGTCATCGCCTGAGCGAAATCGGAGACGCGGTCATCGCGCCTGCCTTTGTTGCGATCGGCCATCGCTGGGAAGTAGGCGATGTGGAAGTGTTTCAAGAGCGTCGCGCCTTCGAGCTGATGCGTAACCTGCTGCATGAACTACGACTGTCGCAATCCCCATTACCAGCCGATGCAAAGCTGGCGCTGGGTGGCACGACGAGCGGCGACAGTTATGCACTAGCGCCGATCCTCGTGGAACTCGTGTTGCGCGAGCTTGGCTTCCGCGCTTGCTTTCTGGGTGCCAGCCTGCCCATCGAAACGTTGGAAGCCGCCATCACGAAACACTCGCCCCGACTGTTCTGGCTCTCGCTTTCGCATTTGGAAGATGAGCAACGTTTTCTAAAAGAGTACCATCGACTCAGTGAGGCCGCGGGTCATCGCACGGCGCTCGTAGTCGGTGGGCGAGGATTGCATGAAGGCTTGCGCCGGCAGATCACTTATGCGGCGTATTGCGAGACGCTGCAACATCTGGAGACGTTTGGTGCAACGCTACTAAGCGGCGAAGCAACAACTACTTCCCCTTGAACATCGTCTCGCGCGCGGCGGTGCTAATTGCGACCACGGCAGGATGTTTCAAACGCCGCTCGACGCTGATGGCATAGAAGCGTTCGCGAATATCGGTGATACGCCCCACGACTTGCACGTTGTACATCCGCCGCACCTCCTCTTCGATTGCTGCCGGCGCGGGAAACAAGCCATGCCCCGCTTGGCCGAAAGTTTTGAGCAGCGCACTATCGGCGAATTCGCCAACGATATTGGGACGAACATCGTGCTCATCAAACCATTGTTCGAGCGCGCGGCGGACGTTGGTGGTTTCCGCAGGCATGAGCATCGGCGCGCCTTCCAGGAGATCGGGAAACTTCTTGCCAAGCTTGGCCACCAATTTCTCAGCGCCGAAAATTGTCACACCGCACTCCCCTAGCAAGTGATTGAACGCCCGAATGTGCGCTTGCGGACTGGCAGGCGTGTCGGAGATCACGACATCGAGATTGTGGCCGGCTAGTTCGCTGAGTAGTTCGTTGAAGGTTCGCTCGTGAACAGCCAATTGCACTTGCTCGGGCATATTCATTGCCGGTTCCAGCAAGCGATAGACAATCAACTTGGGAAGTTCGTCGGGTACGCCCACCAACAACCGAATCGGACGACCGGTGGGACGACCCTTGACGGTATCGAGCAGCTCCTGACCGAGGGAAAAGATTTCCTCTGCGTAGCGATAGACCATTTGCCCCGATTCGGTAAGGACGAGATTGCGCCCGACGCGGCGGAAGAGTTTGTCGCCAAACGCGTGTTCGAGCTTGCGGAGTTGCGCGCTGATGGTGGGTTGCGCGAGCTTCAATTCCTCGCAAGCGCGGGCGATGCTCCCCTCCCGCGCGACCACGTAAAAGTAAAGCAAATGATGGTAATTCAGCCAGTCCATGAGGGAGCTCGCCTAGAAGCTAGCAAGGGCTTAATGGTGGAAAAAAATTTAGCGCGAACCAATCCGGTGAGCGGGTGTCCCATTATTTCAGTGAAATTGAGCTTGCTTTTTGCGAGCGATTAGCAAATATAAAGGTAGCGTGTCGTGCCACGCAGCACGACGGACTAGGGCCGACCGAGTGCCGGTACTGGCCGGTGAGTGGTTGGGTAACTTTAGTAGGAAGGAGGTGATCTAGTGAATTTACCGTGTAGTAGTAACACTAGCCAGCGAGGTGGCGTCGTCTAAGCGATAGCCGGCGGGCTGTTTCGCTTCCTTGGTTAAGTTCAAGGGCAGCCGCCTCCTCGGAAAGATCACCGATCTTGACGAGCTAAATAGTGGCCCGGTCTTCCAGTCATTGGGAGACCGGGTTTTTTATTGCGCGATTAGAGAAGGGACCGACACCACGGAAAAGGTTGGCCTAGCGCGACGCTTCCCATGCCTTCAAGTCTTTCCGCCGCTCTTCCTCGGTCGGCACATCGATGTGCGCTTGATCAAGAAACAAACACGCCTTGGCGATCGCTCGCCAAGGCGTGAGTTGTGGACCAGAATGTCGGAGGGAGCGCGAACTTAACGCACTTCGCGACGGAGTTGTTCCAGTTCCTTGATGAGCCGATCAATACGGGCTTCGATGTCGGAATTGCGCGACGAGGCAGGCGCACCGCGTCCAGCGCCAGGACCCATCGAGCCTCGCGGCATGGGACCACGTGCAACTGGACCACGACCTTCGCCGCTACGACCTTCGCCGCCACGATTGTCGCTCGGGGAGCGCGCTTCAGGGCGACGATCATCGGAACGACGATCCGCAGTGCGCGCTTCAGGGCGCGCCATCGGAGGACCACCTCGGCCTGCACTAGGAGGACCAAAGCCTCGGCCGCTTGAGCCACCGAAACTCGGTCCGCCGA
Organism: Pirellulaceae bacterium; assembly: GCA_041752355.1. Classification (GTDB taxonomy): domain Bacteria; phylum Planctomycetota; class Planctomycetia; order Pirellulales; family Pirellulaceae; genus JAEZGD01. Next base: position 10,123 of record JBGSHH010000397.1, read on the forward strand.
AACCTCGTCCCCCAAAACTCGGTCCGCCGAAACTCGGTCCGCCGAAACCACGACTGGCGGAGCTTGGACCACGCATACCTGGACGATTAAATCCACCTGGGCCAAAACCGCTCGAGCCAAAACCGCTAGGACCGAATCCGCTCGAACCAAAGCTCGGACGACGATGGGGATTGCTCATGGGTTGGCCACCACGACCGCGATCACTATCGCCGGATCGGCTTGCGCCTGGGCGACCCGCCGCAGACGAACCTGGTCCACGTCCACGACCCCAATCGGCCGCTGGTGGTCGCCGATCGCTCGGACCACGTTCACTGGCTCCACGTTCACTAGCTCCACGATCTCGATCGCCAGGGCCTGCGAACGAAGGGCGAGCGTGTTCAGCATGTTCGTCGCGCTTCTTGTCCTTGTCACCATCGCGATGCGCCGCGGGAGGTCCACCGCGATCCCCTGAGCGTTGTTCATCTTCGCCCCGTGTCTCTGGTCCGCGATCACGGTCGCTACCACGACCACCGCGAGGACCTTGTGCTTGAACTGCTGAAGATGTCAGCATCGCCGCGCCGAGCGCGGCACACCAGAAAATTCGCCACATAGCTTCCGCCCTTTTCCAAAAATATGTTGAACACGCAGTGCATGAACTCTCATGCCCTGTTTGTCTCGCGTCTAAGGATGTAACACGTGATCGGCGCCAAGGTGCCGAAGCGGAATGCGAGATCAGAGAAAATTAGTGGTCACCGCCATTTTCCAACTGCTAGCGTTGAGCCAACCAGCGAACTTGCTTGGCGCATCCCTCTGGAGGCAATAGCTATTCCACCCGCCGAATCTGAAATCGATTACCAGAGCCACTAACTTGATAAGTGCGCTGATCGATCCGTTCTGGAAAACCAGGTTGATCAAGACGAAAGACGAGTGTCAGCGGTAGCTTGTCGCCTTGCGGTGGTCCCGCGAAGTCCCAGCGATAAAGATCGACCGCGCCTGCGAAAAAGGCTTCGTCGCTTTCCTGTAGTTGCAATTCGGGAAGATGCTCGGCGAGATACTCAATCTTCACGCCGCGCTGCAAGGTCTGTAACACGCGTTGAAGCGCCGCTTGTTTGGCTTGCGCTTCCGGCGGCAATGTCGCATCGACTTGTCCCGCTAGCGCGACGGGATCGTGCGTCGGTTCGACGGTAGCTTGACAGCCGACAGCCCAGAGCGCGAGCAAGAGCCAAAAATGTTTCATCATGGATCCCAGCGCATGACCTCACCACCATCGATACTTCCCAAGGCCCACCAGTTAGCGATGGCGATGGATTCGTTAATAAACCGCACTGAACCATCGGCGATGCCTACTGTCACACCGCCCGTGTGACGACTCGATGCCGTTGTTGCGCCGCCTGCATCATTGACACTGGCGTCGAATGAGCCACTGCCACTGTAGCGTCCGCAACTGGTGCCATTGGGTGGCATGACATGGTTGTAACGATTGGGAACGAAGTTGCCCCAGATCCAGTTGCGCCCGGAGCAGGCGATTTGGTTAGAACGTCCTTGCAGATTGGCGTCATTTGGATTGGACGTATCGATCGCGGAACAAGCCTGATAGACGGTGGCGCGCGTTTTATGAGATGGATCGATCTTGAACCAATCGCCTGGCGAAGTGATGGTGTAATGTGCGCCATCGCCGATGAGTGCCTCGGCGAAGAGAGCGGTATTTGAGGTGCCGTCGCGAATATCCGCGATGGTGCAGTAGTAGTTGGTGCGGAAGACGCCATCGCTTTGCTCACCTTGGGCGTTGCCGAGCCACTGCCCGGTATCGCTACCGGCGCAAGCTTTGTAATTCACGCGCCCCCAACCTTTTTGATGCCCAGGTTCGCCACCCGTCATGCGATCGCCGGAGTCCGAAGGACAACGATAGAGCGAGAAGTGTATGGCAGCCGCTTTGCTGGTTGGCGGCTGATTGAAATCGACGAGTTCATACGCAGCCGACTGCTCGATATACGGCAGCAGACGCGCGTGCGCGCTCCAGGAGTGATTGGGCAAGGTTCGCCCTGGCGGAAACGACTCGTACGCCGCGTGATAGTTATGTGCGGCGAGCACCAACTGCTTTACGTGATTGATGCATTGCAGGCGGCGGGCGGCTTCCCGCGCCGACTGCACCGCAGGCAACAACAACGCAACCAGAATTCCAATAATGGCAATGACGACGAGTAATTCGACCAAAGTGAAACCGCCACGAAGACGAGTAAGCATGGCGATGGCTCCACGACAGGCATTGTACTAAGTGGCCGAATGCTGCGCCAACTAGCTGTTTGACACTCACCTCCCCCAAGTCGACAGCGGCTCGTATAATCGAGCTTTCCACCCGCCCGTTCTCGCTCACTCCCCTGCCCTGCTTAGCCACATGTCGATCCAAGCTCTGATTTTTGACTGCGACGGCACACTCACCGATTCCATGCCCGTGCACTACATCTCCTGGCATGCGACATTGTCGCGGCACGGGATCGTCTTCGAGGAAGATCGCTTCTATGCGCTGGGAGGAATGCCGACCGATAAGATCATCGCCATGCTCTCGGCCGAGCAAGGCATCGTGCTCGACCACCTCGCCTTGGCGAAGGAAAAGGAAGCGGACTTCCTTAATTCGTTGCACCTGGTCGTGCCGATCGAGCCAGTCATCAGCGTCGTCCGCGAGCATCATGGCAAGCTGAAAATGGCGGTTGCCAGTGGTGGCTGGCGGGAAGTGGTGCGGATGCAACTCCAACTTATTGGCTACCTCGATCACTTCGATACCATCGTGGCTGCCGAGGATACCGAGCGTCACAAGCCGGAGCCGGATGTCTTCTTGGAGGCCGCCCGACGTTTGGGTGTGGCGCCGGAGTTTTGCCGCGTTTACGAGGATTCCGACCTGGGCATCGAAGCGGCTCGCCGCGCTGGCATGCAATGGATCGACGTTCGCCAGTGGCATACGCCCCGGCGATTGAGCCAAAAAGCCGGTTTGTAACGCCTGCTACTCCGCTGGCCACGGCCGCTTTCCCCACGTTTGTGTTTCCCTTGCCAGCCGGTTCCTTCTATACTAGAGGGAGCACCAGGGGCTGCCTCGAAGGGTGTGAGCCATGTGGCAAGAAAACGTAAAACACAAAACTGCGGCATTTGCGCTGGCGGTCTGCGCCGGCGTGACGGCGAACTTCGCGACGACGGAGGTACGCGCCGAGACCTTCATTCTATCGAGCGGTGCTCGTTTGGAAGGAACGCTGCTCAATCCGCAGCAAGATCCCCGCCAACAGTATCAAGTCGAACTCGCCTGCGGTGGCAAGATCGCACTCCCCAAGTCGCAAGTAACGCGCGTCGTTGCCGCCGATCCGTTAGAAGCGCAGTACGACACCTTCCTGGCCAAGATGCCGGACACGGTCGAAGGCCATTTGCTGATGGCCGACTGGTGTGTGCGCAACAACTTGCCCGTCCATCGTGAGTTTCATTTGCAAACGATCGTGGAGCG
>JBGSHH010000398.1:0-6174 GCA_041752355.1 Pirellulaceae bacterium
TAATACCGCCCCAAAAGACCTAGCGCCTTCCGCGTAAAGCGTCTAAACTAACTCCCACTCTCTACGCACATTCCAGGACCTCCATGATGTCGCGTTATTACCGAGCAATCATTGTTGCCACAGTCACTTGCATCCTGGCAATGAGCGCACCAACCTCATGGGTCAGAGCCCAAGGTGCAGGACCACCTCAGGCGGCGCTTGTGGAAGTGAAAGCAGCACAGGTTGGTACTCTGCCTGGCAATTTTACGTTTGTGGGTACCGTAAATCCCGCGCGACGCGCAGTTTTGGGAAGCGCCGTCGATGGTCGCCTGGAGAAGATCATCGATGACGGGGTGTGGGTCGAGAAAGGTTTGCCGATCGCCAAACTGCGTACGAAAACGATTAGCATCGAGATCGATGGCGCTATTGCGGAACGAGAGCTACGCCAACACGAGCTTGACGAAATGCTGACTGGCTCGCTTGAAGAAGAGAAGCAAATGACCGCCGCCAAGCTCGCCAGCGCGCAAGCCCTTGCCGACTATGGCAAGGCACGCTACGAACGCACCAAAGCGCTCTTTGATCGTGGTCAGGCAACATCGCAAGAGGAAATGGAACAAGCTCTGAGTGTATTCCGCGCCGCACAAGAGAATCGCATCGCCGCGGAAGCCGAGAATGTACTGGCAATCAAAGGTCCGCGCCTAGAAAAGATCGATCAAGCGAAAGATCGCTTGTTGATGCAGCAGGAAGCGGTCAACCATTTGGAGGATCGGCGCAAAAAGTACCTCATTCGTCCTTACTTTAGCGGTTATGTGACCACCAAGCACGCCGAAGTCGGGGCTTGGATTAAACAAGGAGATCCGCTGGTGGAAGTTATCGAACTGACACCAGTCGAAATCACCGTGAATGTACCGGAAAAGCATATCTCGCATGTCTATCCCGATATGCCAGCCGAAGTTCGCATCAATGGTGTATCGATGCGCGATTCCTGGACCGGCAAAGTGGTTCGTATCGTGCCGCAAGCCGATCTACGTTCGCGCACTTTCGCCGTAAAGGTGAAGCTGGAGAATCAAGAGGTCAAGCTCGACGTAGCCGACGAAGTCGCCGCCGCCAAACCGCTCACCCAGCCAGTATCGCAAGTCGCTACCGAGCAGCCAGCCGATGCCGACATCGAAGCGGCGGGTGACACTGAGATTCAAGTGGGGCAACGCAAACTACATAAGTTCAAGGCCGGCATGCTCGCGCATGTCTCCATGCGACTGGGCGAGAAGCAAGACGCTTTGCTCGTTCCTAAAGACGCCTTAGTGCTCGGGGGCTCGACGCTGGATGGCCAACCCTCTTATCGCGTCTTTGTTGCGAAGACGACCGATGGAGGCAAAACCTATGCCGCCCACGCCGTGCAAGTGGCGTTGGGAGGTTTCGCTGGCGATTGGGCCGAAGTCGTCGGCTTGGTCGATGGCCAACTCGCTAAAGGTTCGCTCGTCGTGACCGTCGGTAACGAGCGCCTGCAACCTGGACAGCCAGTTCGCTTTAACGCCAAGTAATACTCTCGCTCTCCGAGCAACTAGTTAGGATCGAGTTCATGCATCCGATTGAAGCCTGTGTGCGCAGTCCGATTAAGGTGGCGGTAGGGGTGTTGCTGGTGGCGTTGTTTGGTGCCATTGGCTGGTATCGCATGCCGATGCAACTCACTCCGGAAGTGCAGATTCCGACGATCAGCATTGAAACTCGTTGGCCCGGTGCCAGCCCGCAAGATGTCGAGCGTGAAATCGTCCAGGAGCAAGAAGAGCAGCTAAAAGGTGTCGAAGGCGTCACGAAGATGACCTCCGAAAGCAAGGATAGCTCCGGCACCATCACGCTGGAGTTCATCGTTGGCACCAACATGGATCAAGCGCTCCTGTTGGTAAACAGCCGCTTGCAGCAGGTGCGCGAATATCCTGAAGATGCCGACGAACCCGTGATCAGCACGTCAAGTTCCTCCAACACTCCGATTGCCTGGTTTGTCTTGGGAACGAAGATCGCCGATCCAGAAAAATTCGAGGAAGCCAAAGCAAAGCATCCCGAGCTAGCAGCCGCTCTGGATCAGATTCTCCAGACGAAAAACCCAGGTCTGGCGATGAAGCGTTTGCGGACCTTCGCCGAGCAGCATCCGGACGAGGCTAAGCCACTCTTGCCACGCGATATCGATGTCTCCACGCTGCGCCGCTTCGCGGAAGACTCTATCGAAGCGCAGTTCGAGCGCGTTTCCGGCGTCTCCAATAGCAACGTCATCGGCGGTCGCGATCCCGAAATGCAAGTCGTTGTCGATCCGCAGCGGTTGGCCGCGCGGCAAATCACGATTCAGCATATTCGAGCCGCGCTCCGCGGACAAAATCAAGACACTTCCGCTGGCGACTTCTGGGAAGGTAAGCGCCGCTATGTCGTCCGCACGCTGGGACAGTTTCGTTCGATCGCGCAAGTCGAGGAGCAACTGCTCGCGGTGGTGGACGGCGCGCCGGTCTATATCCGCGACGTCGCCGAAGTGCAGATGAGTTTCAAGAAGCCGGACGGCTTCGTGCGCCGTTATGGCGAGAACTGCATCGCCGTGAATTGCTTGCGCGAGACCGGTGCCAATGTGGTCGACGTGATGGAGGGACTTAAGGTAGAAGCCAAGCAACTCAATGAACGGGTGCTCAACAAACAAGGGCTCGTGCTGACGCAAGTCTACGATGAGACCGAGTACATTATTTCGGCGAGCAACCTGGTTCGCGACAATATCTTCATCGGCGGCTTTCTGACGATTGTTGTGTTGCTGGTCTTCCTCCGCGACGCGCGTAGCACGCTCGTGATTGGTTTGGCGATTCCCACGAGCATCATCGGCACTTTTTTAATTCTGCATGGACTAGGACGATCGCTCAATGTGATTAGTTTGGCCGGCTTGTCGTTCGCGGTCGGTATGTTGGTCGACAACTCCGTGGTGGTACTGGAAAACATTTTCCGTTATTACCAAATGGGCGATCGTCCCTGGACGGCGGCGGTAAAGGGAGCTCGCGAAGTGTGGATGGCGGTGCTCTCTTCCACGCTGACGACGCTGGCGGTGTTCATTCCCGTCGTCTTTATGCCAGGGGAAGCGGGTCAGTTGTTTCGTGATATCGCGCTGGCGATCAGCGGCGCCGTGGGGCTTTCTCTGATCGTCGCGGTCACGGTGGTGCCGGTAGCGGCATCGCGCTTGCTCAAGCAAGACAACGACACCACGAACAAGTCCTATCACGAGCGCTGGTACAGCAAATTACTCCGCCCCTTCGATCGCATCGGCGAGTGGTTCATCGACACCACCGTGGGTTTCAACACTTGGGCGCTTCGCAGCGTGGCCAGGCAGCTATTTATTGTCGCGCTAATGATGGGTGGCAGCGCATTTTTCGCCTGGTTGCTGTGGCCACCTGTCGAGTATCTTCCTAGCGGCAATCGTAATCTGGTCTTTGGCATCGCCTTGCCGCCGCCAGGCTACAATTTGGATGCTTTGGCCGAGTTGGGGGCCACGGTTGAATCGCATTTGGAACCGTACTGGAACATCGATCCCGATAGTCCAGAAGCCAAAAAGCTCAAGTATCCACCCATTGAGGACTTCTTCTACGTCGCGCGCGGTCGTCAAGTATTCATGGGATTGCGTTGCGCAGACCCCCAGCGTGCTCGCGAATTGATACCGCTCGTAATGGAAATGCGCAGCCAGATGAAAGGGACCTTTCTGGTCTCCAAGCAGAGCAGTTTATTTGAGCAAGGTCTTACCGCGGGACGGACGGTCGATGTCGAAATCACCGGTCCGGATCTGGAAACATTGGTCGGTGTGGGTGGTCGCATTTTGGGACAAGTGATGATTGGCGATCCCGAGAACAACGTGCCGCCGGTGATTCCCAATAGCATGGCATTCCCCGTGCCGAGCTTGGATCTTTCCAGCCCGGAAGTGCACGTGGAACCCAAACTCGTGCAAGCGGCGGCGCTGGGCATCAATACTTCCGACATGGGTTATACCGTGAATGCCCTAGTCGACGGCGCTTATGCATCCGATTTCTTTCCTTCCGACGCAACGGGTCTGGTGGCAACTCTTGATGATGGGCGCCAAGAAGTGATTCCCGTCGGCAGCAAAAAGATTGATCTCTCGATTGTGGGCAATCGCGACTATTCGCAACAGATGCAAGATCTATACAACTTGCCGGTCGCGACCCCCGATGGCAAGCTGATCATGTTGCAGGACGTGGCGAATGTGACGCTATCGAGCGGTCCCGAACAAATCAACCATCGCGAGCGCCGCAGGGCGATCACGATTCAAGTCACACCGCCACCGGATATGTCGTTGCAGACCGCGATCGAGCTGATCAACTCTCAAGTGATACGCCCGATTCAAGACGAAGGCTCGCTCGGCCCCGAATACACGATCAACTTAGGTGGCACGGCCGACAAACTATGGCAAACGTTGGGCGAACTGTCGTGGAATCTGGTATTGGCGGTGCTGATTACCTACCTGCTCATGGCGGCGCTCTTCGAGTCGTGGGTCTATCCGTTTGTCGTGATCGTGAGCGTACCGCTGGGAGCGGTCGGTGGCATCGCGGCGTTGCAGTTGCTGTCCTTCACGCTGATGTTGCGTGGACAGCCGCCGCAAATGCTCGACGTGTTGACCATGCTCGGCTTCATCATTCTTATTGGCACGGTGGTTAATAACGCGATTTTGATTGTCGATCAAACACTCAACCATATCCGCAACGATGGCATGCTGCCGCAGGCTGCGCTCCATGAAAGCGTACGCAACCGCATGCGACCGATCTTCATGACCACCACGACAACGGTCTTCGGCTTGATGCCGCTGGTGCTCTTCCCGGGTGCCGGCAGTGAGCTCTATCGCGGCTTGGGCGCGGTGGTGCTCGGAGGGTTGGTGGTGTCCACGGTCTTCACTTTGGTATTGATTCCGATTCTTTTCAATCTGATGTTGACGGCAGGTACTGCCTTAGGACGTCGCACGGAAGCCGTTGTGGGCGAGGAAAGTTTGGAGCCAGTCTTGGCGGATTAGTGGCCTTGATCACGCGCCGCCGTGATGCTTTATGACTCGCCTTGAGAATTAGCTTCTCATCCCAGGGCGCTCTCGCGACCCACCCGAAAAAGCGGTATACTGGTACAAAATCCCGCCAGGAGTCCCGCCCAATGGAAGATTCGTTCGATCCCTATCACAAATGGCTTGGTATCCCGCCCAAGGACCAACCACCCAATCACTATCGCCTGCTCGGTGTCGATTTATTGGAGAGTGATCTCGATGTGATCGAGAATGCCGCTGATCAACGGATGCGGCACGTGCGGTCATTCCAGAATGGCCCCCATCAGGCGCTCTCGCAAAAGCTGCTCAACGAAATCTCGGCGGCCAAGCTCTGCTTGCTCGTGAAGGAACAAAAAGACGTTTACGATTCGACCTTCGCAATGACGATGCCCGATCCTATTGTCCCTCGGAAGGCAATCGTCCAAGCAACAATCACACCCAACTTCTCCAAAGATGCGTCGTCAGCGTCGGGTAAGCCGAGTAGTCGCCAACGCAAAGCAAAGAATCCGTTACAGGAACTCGTCAAGATTGTCGTTGGTGGCGCGGCGGGATTGCTGATCGGTATTTTAATTCTGGGTTTCCTCCGCGAAGACTGGGACATGTTCGGCATCGCTAAAGCGGTGCGCGGTTCCGGGGCGCAGACCGAAACATCGTCGCTTAACGACCCGCCACCAACGCTACCACCCAATGATGATCCGACTGGCGGCAAGAAGAACGATGTCCCTAAACGGGACGATAAAAAGAAGACGGGGCCAGGCATTGTCAAGCCGCCGATGCCAATACCACCGGCAATCAAGCTCTCACCACTGAGCGGCATCGTCGGAGCCAAACCATTTGTATCGCAAAAAGGTGATCAACCGCTTGATCTGGGACCGTCGCGTACAGGCTTTGTCGCTATCTCCTGGGTGGCCGGTTACTTTTTAGGAAATGGCGAATGGTTCGCGGCGGACGTGGACGGCGATCACTATCGCTTGCGGACAGGTGGTGTGCAGCCGGTTGGCTGTACCGTCACGCGCATCAGCACGCCCTATCGCGATTGGTTCGAAGACGACGTCCAGGAGGTCAATTGGCTCAAAGGCCAACCTCGCAATCAACTGATCCATGAGCATGATGGCTTCGCGGTATTGTCCGGCGCC
>JBGSHH010000399.1:0-5233 GCA_041752355.1 Pirellulaceae bacterium
GCTGACCGGCAGTGTCGAGTCGCTGCGCGACCCGGCCGCGTTTCGGCGACTGTTGGGCACGCTCTATCGCCAGCGCTGGGTCGTCTATGCCAAGCCACCGTTTGGCGGAGCGGAGCAAGTCTATCGGTATCTCGGTCGTTATACGCACCGGGTGGCGATCACCAATCGGCGTTTGGTCTCGCTCGAGCAAGGCCGCGTGACCTTCGGCTACAAGGATTACGCCGACGGCGCGCGTGGAAAAGAGATGACGCTCGACGCCGACGAGTTCATTCGGCGGTTCCTGCTGCATGTCTTGCCTAAGGGCTTCGTTCGCATCCGGCACTATGGTCTGTTGGCTGGTCGCAATGTCGATACGAAACTTGCTGCCTGCCGGCGACTGCTCGGTCGGCCCAACCCGCTTACGGAGGTCGAACGCCCCAGCATCACAGAAGCAGTCAGCGGCACTCACAACGAGAACCATGAGGCCTGCCTGCGCTGTCCGCGTTGTCAGGGACCGCTGCAGCGGCATGAGTTGGCACCGGCGCGGCGCTGGTCGGCCCCTCGATCAACGCCTTGGCAATCCGTACCATTCTGGGATTCATCATGAAGCGCGCCACTGGTCCTGCCATCTTCGCAGCTTCAGCGCGTTCGGCCTCCGCTGACGACGGAGATCCTCTGCGCGCCCCAGGAATATCTGGCGACGCATGCCGCCATCAACGCTACATCGACTCACTTCGCCATCGCCGATCACCCGCTGCGAAGCGCGACGCGAAGTTCAAATCTCGGGCACGCCGCTGACCACGCCACCTTTCCGCACCATGAAACGCCCATAGCCCCCGGCGCTCCGGGCTTCGTCAACACGCAGTTACGGGCATGTCTCGCTGCGCTTGACGCCCGTAAACCGCTTATCGTTAACTGCTCAGTCGGAAATAGGAGGCTCCGCGAAACTACGCCTGACTGGTTAACAGCGAGCGAACTGAGGCACCGGAATCTGTCGCTGACGACAGAACGCGGCGACCGACTCGCCAGACGCCCGCTGCTCCTGGAATAAACGAACCCAACGACGCTCTTTGACTCGATCTGGTGCCCGTGCCATGTCGATGATCCCCAACTGCTAGCGGTGAAATCTCTCACGCTAGCAGGTCAGGGAAGACGCGACGGATGCAACGGTCACGGTGGCACCGCAGGTGCAGGTCAGGCGATGCCGTTGGTATTCGCTGACGTGAGGCTCGATCGGCGGCAGATCCCACACCTGATGCCGCCAGGGAGCGGGGTCGTGGCCGCTGAGCTTCTTGTTGCAACGTCGACAGCGGTCGGGCTTGAGCGGCACGACCTGCTGGCACTGCTCGGTTGGAATCAGGGTCCGCTCATGTGGCAGTGGCGCGCACGAGCAATGCGATGGTCCGCTCGATGAGTTCCCGCTCGTGCGTCGGCAGCAGCACGCGCACGCCACCAGGCAAATGAAGGGCGACTTCATTCGTTGCCGCGACGTGTACCGGCACGAACGCCGCCGGGCGCTGAGCACTCACGGCCAACTTTTCGCCCACGGCAAGTTTCGCTCGCCACTGGTAGAACGACGCGGCAGACACGCCTTCGGCTTCGCAGAACGCGCTGATTGTCGCGCCGCTGGATTCAAACCGCCGTAACCGCTCCACCCACTCCGCCCGCTTCCGCGGGTTAGCAACACGCGCCATAACCAGGCTCCCGAGAGAATGCCATCAAGCAAACCCCCAGGGTAACGCTAGCGCCAAGAATGGTTATGGTGTACGGTTACGTTCTTGCGGCATTTATCACTGTCATTCTTGGCCTACTTGGTGGTGACTGGGTTCGACATCGTGGTAAGTCAATAGAGTCTGGGCTATTCAAGGAGTGGGAGGGTAATCCCGCTGCACGAATGCTGAGCTATGCTCATTCTCAGATTCATCGCGATACGCTCAAGCAGTGCCACGCTAAATGCGTAGAATTCTTGCCTGACATTGTACTGCCTGGATCACTAGCGGAAGAACAAAAGAATCAGGCGGGCTCAATGGAGCTTTACAGGCAGTGCGTAAGCGTTTTACTCGAAAAGACGCGCGGACATACACTATTGCTGGAGGAGAACATACGATACGGCACCCGCCGCAATCTCTACGCCGTTAAAGGGTGGGGGGTGTTCACAAGCATTGCGTCGTCTCTCGCCATTGGTGGAAAGATTGCATATGTTGCAGTTGCGAATTCCTCGCTCGATAATACCGCCGTGGTATTTCTAGTGATCTGCCTAATACTTCTGGTGGCGTGGATCTTCATGATCAAGAAATCATGGGTCCGAGAGCAAGCGAATACCTACGCTCGCCAACTTATCCTTGCAGCTCAAGCCTGATTTCGGGGTCGCAGTCTCGGTGTGACAATTGTCTCGACTTCGGTCATGCCACGGCGGCGGCGCAACGACTTAGCCCATATCGGTATCTACTTCAGGTGAGTGTTCTCGTCTGCCAGCGATTTGAGGCGTTTGGCCTCCTCGCTCTTCATGCCACCGTATTGGGCGCGCCAGCGACTCAAGGTCGCTTCGCTCACTTCCAAAGCCTGGAGTACTCCGCCTACACTCTTGTTGGCGGCGAGCATCGCGTCGGCGTCGCGCAACTTCTTGATGATCTGTTCTGCCGAGTGTCGTGTTTGCTTTTTCATCGAAAGTCCTTCTGCCCTTCTTGGGCGGATAAACTTTCATAACACCTGGATCAGATTTTGGGGAGCATTCCACGGTCGAATTCCTCGAAATCTTTTTCCGCAAACCACCGCTTTTGCGCAATACAGCCGTCGTTTGCATTATTGCACAACAGGGGCGATTGCCATGGGGTGGCAGTTCCTGGCGCGTTTTAGATCGTCGGATGTAAAACCGTAAAGAATTATTTGACTTGCATTACTAAGTTTACATAGGGCGTCAATTGTGTCACTGCATACGACTGGATCGTCATGTGCGGTGATAGTTAAAACAGCATTTCTAGCAGGCCGAAATGCAGCAAGAGTGCTGCGATCGAGATTGCAAGAGTCCATCCGCAACTCTTGAATATGCAATGCGTGTTCATCTATAACGGAGCTGCATGATACGTGGCAGTTGACAACGTAAATCACTTGGAGATCTGCAAAATGATTGAGCTCAGCAAGATCCACGTTGGAGTTCTCCAGTCGAAGTTCTCTTAAATCCTTGATCGTCCCAAGCTCGTCCCAAGCAGATCGGTCTAAACGGCCGTAGAAGTGAAATGACCTGGTGCGTCGGGCATCACTAATGGCTTGAGCCATGAGCTGAGATTCTCGCTGAGCCTGTTTGAATGAATACTGATTGCGCACTGCGAAGCCAAGTGCAACTATCAGTCCGATTGCTGCTATTAAGATACCGGAAGCTAACGCTAATTTATTTCGAAAGCTCATGATTCACTTGTAAAACAATTGGAAAATCCGAGAAGGACTGAGTCTTTAAGTTAAGGAGGTCGATCAATAGCCTGTTGGTTGTATTGGACGCGGAGGGGGCGGAAATGAAATGGGAATGACTCCGGGCCATGAGAAGTCAGGCGGAACATTGGCAGGATCGGTGCCTGGCTTAGGTCGCGGAGGTAGTACTGGAAGCTGGCCTGCCAGGAGCACCGTGGTGTCAGTGGCCAATTTGCCGCGAAGCAGCTTTTCCCGGCAGCAACTTACCAGTTCACTGGTGGAGACAAACTTGGTTTTGTAACGCTCAACATAGCAGCCGCCTCGTCCACCACCAGCACTGTAAACCATTCTTGCACTGTACTCCGTCACGTTGGCATAGGAACCAGAACATCCGGCGCATAGACGTCCCTCTCTGTCGTTATATATTGCCTGCTTGGTTGGAGTTGGGCCCTGTATTGAGGTGGGACCGTTTTCCCCAAAGAGATACTGAAACATGTCTCGCGTATCCGTAATGCAGGCACTGCAGTCACAATTAATTCGCATTGCGATCAAGGCATTCCAAATGCAATGTCTAAGTGCACTGTGCTGACGGGTGAGCGGATCAACCGAGTACAATCCATTTTTGTTCTCCTGCAAGACATTCAGACTGGGAATCACCCCGTCGTCTGCTTCTCCCAGGGTGAATGTAACTGAGCTAGCTAATTGCTGAGCTTCTATCGCGGCATTTTCGATAATATCGGCCGCGTATTGCCTAGCGGGACACCTCGCCCAACAGTGCCTAAATACATAATCTTTTATTGGACTTAGTCCTATCCACCAGCCAACCCAAGTCTCAGTAGTCCCATTTGGATCGACAAACTGAAGTGGACGGTTTCTGCAATATTCATAGAGATTACGCGGCAATAAACGACGCAATGGATCGCGTGAGAACCAAGAGCCGAGATCGGTTGAATACCAGCGATTTCGTGCAAGCAATCCTTGGTTTGTAGAGTCAGCGTAATATCCACAAAACGTATAATGCCAATCTAGTTCGACAGCGGCTTCGGAAAAAAATTCGTCCAACTGTGATGTCGTACCGTACGACAAATATGTGTACCTCAGTAGGATATTGCCAATACCGTCGCTCAATGTGACAACATTCCAATTGGCATCCTGCGTGGCATTGAGCCGTTCGTCCAGCGAGCCATTGCTATTGGTATCCCGATCCCTCAGGATGATTTCGTCAATGTATCGCAGTCCCCAGACGTATTGTTGCTGCGCGTCAGCGCTACTGGGTGTGGCTCCCAGTCGTTCTTCGATATCCTGCCAACCTGCGGTGAAGTAGAAGTGACGCGTTTCGTCTAGCACGCCTAAATCGTAAGCCTGCTTCACGATGCGCCAGGTCTGACCATCGTATTGGTATTCGGCGAGCGTTTGCCAACCGCCGGAACCGTTAGGCTCTTTTAGCCTCACCAAACGGTTCCAGGCATCCCAGGTGCCTTGATACGTCAGCGTCATGTCCTTGGGTTGCGGAATGACGATCATGTTGCCGTTGCGGTCGTACTCCGGTGTGGCCCAATTAGGTCCAACGGTGCGGGCGATCTGGGTGATCTCGTTGACACGATTGGCGACGCGTTGCTGACCGAGCGTCTGGCTGGCGTCCGCCTGATCGTTTTGCGTGAGGTTCTGCCAGTTGCCGGTGGCGTCGAGCTGCCAGCCTTGCTGCAGGGTGGGACTGGTGATCGCCCGGTTGTCGTCGGTCAGCCGACCGCGGTGGAACTTCTTCAGGCGGTGCAGACCGTCATATTCGTAGAGTTCATCGAAGTCCTTGCCGTAACTCTGGGCGACAAGATCTTCGCGGTGCGTGCGA
>JBGSHH010000400.1:0-3448 GCA_041752355.1 Pirellulaceae bacterium
GCGTCCGTGAGATCCGTGGGGTAGGCCTTGCGTGTCGCGGCGTCCATGCTAGCACTCCTTGGCAAACAGTGAAGAAGGAATGCGTGAGTTTACAGGGAATAACGAACCTGGGTCGAGATCACTTCTCGGATAGGCTCTCAGAACCAGATCGCCACCATGTGCGTCAAGAACCGCAGTAAGCGGTATGTACGCGCGGTGGCGGTGGTGGCGACTGCCACAAGCATCCTGTTCGGTGTCTCGCTGGCTGGTCAAAAGCAAAGCTATTAAATCACGTTCCCGTTTGCTAGGTCGGGGACCGTCACAGCCAGTCGCTCGGTTCGCGCCGTCGGCTGGCTGTTTTTTTAGCAAGCACACCCTCACGGAAGAAGGAACCATGCGCGTGGAACTCAAAGCGAAGGCGGGTGACAACGAAGTCATTATTCCGGCATGGCTTTGGGCGGGGACCGGAACGGTATTGCTCTTGCTTGTGGGTGGGCTGGGCAGTTGGTTTGGCGGCACAGTGTTCGATCACGAGCATCGCATCACCGTGAACGAAGGCAAGATCAACAGCATCGACAAGACGACAGCTCGCATTGAAACTACCGTCGAAAAAATCGACGACAAGATCGACAAGTTGATTGATTATCAACTCAAGCGCAAAGATAGCCAACAACCATAACCGCTGGCGGTGCCGGCGCAGCAAGGAGTTACCGATGGCCGTGAAAGCCAAGAACGTCGTGCAATGGAAGCCTGGCGTTGAGATTGCTGGCGTCGTCGAGGAAACCAAGATCGCCAAGGATGGCGATCCACAAGTGACACACGGGTTGCTGCTACTGCCCAACTGCGATCCGATTCGGCTGCTCGATAAGGACGGCAAGCCGACCAAGGCCAAAGTTGGGGAGACGATCACCGCTGGACGCGCGCACGTCGAACTGGACAACGGCAACACGGAACTCGTGTTGTTTGGCGATTGGGTGGTCTCGGATGCCGCCGGCAAAGTGACGGCGGTGCTGACGGACGCGGAAGCGCGCGAAGTATACGACCTGGAATAGTCGCCGACGGAACATCCATCAAGCCTTTTTCGGGAGCCATTACCATGTCCATTGAATTTGTTGGCGTCCACCACCAACTGCGCAACACCGTGCATGAAGGCAACGGACTGGACCGCTCGGCGGCTGGTGGCTTCTTTTCCAGCGGTTTGATTCAACAAGCCAAGATGCACGCGCGGAGCGTGGTGCGGGGCCACTGGAATGTGGAATGCCAAGGCGCGGTGCTGGTCACTGATCCCGACAAGGTCGCCAAGATCCTCGGCAAGCTGGGCATCGGCTTTGATGCTCCGCCGACGATGCTGTCGCACAAGTCGCTGGAATTGATTCGCTTCTTGCGTCGCGCCGATCGCGTCGAAATCGAGCGGACCTTGCACGGTGGCGGCCAGAAGTGGGTGGAGGACTGGCACAACATCGTGGTCAACGAGGGCTTGGATTCGTTGCTCGATCAAAGCCTGGCGGGGCAGACGCAAATCACGAGCTGGTATGTGGCCATCTTCGAGGCCAGCTATACGATTCTGTCGAGCACGACAGCGGCCAACTTCGCGACCAACGCCACGGAATCGACTGCTTACTCGGAAGGAAATCGCCAAACCTGGACGCCCAATGGTGTCGCTAGTTCGCAATCGGTGAGCAACAGCAGCAACAAGGCGACATTCTCCATCAATGCCACGAAAACGATCTATGGGGCGGCTCTGCTCAGCAGTAGCACCAAGGGTGGGACCAGCGGCAAGATGTACGCGGGTGGTCAATTCGCGTCCTCGCGCTCCGTGGTGAGCGGTGACTCGTTGCTCGTGGCGGCGACCTTCAGTAGCGCCGATGACGGCGTCTAAACTTTGAGGCGCGCGTGAAGTATTACGTTGGCGAATGGCGTTGGGTCGATGCCACGGACGGCGAGGAGGGCGGTTACTTCATGCCCGAAGGCGCGGTCGGTTGCCTCGACTTCGCGCCGTTGGAAGTGCAAGGCAAAGTGGCCCGCTCGCGGCCAGGCGGTTTCTTCGTCGTGCCGGATGATGTGCCGGTCGGCAAGGAATACACGCTCATCGGCTCCGGCGACTTGCGGGAACTATCCCTCACGGCGCGCACGAAGGCCGCTTTTCTGGCCGAGTTCAAGTTCCTGCCTGAAGGGGACACGTTGGCCGACGCGCTTTGGAGCTGCTTGACCACAGGCGCTGATCCGACTGGCGATGCCTTCACCAAACCGCTACAGCCGCGCGTCAATGGCCAACTGAATATCCTGCTCGGCGGGCATGGCCGCATCAAAAGTGAGCTGTTCAAGTGGGGCATTCACTCGCACACCAACAAGTTGCAGGCGCTGATCCGCGCGGACTTCCAGAAGTTGCAAGCGGACGTGCTGCGCGGCAAGGCCAGTGAGAACCATCGCGGCAAAGTGCTGGATGCGATTTGCGACAAGTATCGCGTGGAGGATTGGAAGGAGTTCGTGGCTCCGGCGCTGCAGAAGGACATCCCAGGTCGCATCAAACACGCGACGACGATCACTGATGACTTCAATCGCTCCAACGATACGGTGCCTGGCTCGTCGTCCGAAGGTTGGTCGTGGACGACATACGGCGATGTGACTTACATCTATTCCAGCTACCTCAATCCGCGTGGGACGTTCACCAACTCATGGTGTCGCGCCGACTCGGACTTGTCCGGTTCGGATATGGCTTGCGAGTCCACGATTCTAAATCTCCCCAACGGTTCTGGCAGCACTAATCGCGTTGTCTGGAATGCGGTCAGATATGATTCGTCCGCCAACACGCACTATCGATCCAACGGTAATGGGCAAGGCAACGTCGGAGCCAGCAAAGTCATTACGGGAACAACCACCGGCTTGGGTTCCAACACCTACGGGGCGTTGATCGGTATCTGGCCAGCGGCCATGTATTGCGAGATTGACGGCTCGGATTTCTATCACTGGCGGGGCAGCTCGGCTTATGACAACGCGGTCACTGACACGGGGATCACGAGTGGCACGCGCGCGGGGGCGGGTGGCCAACGAGGCGTCAGCACTTCGTCAACGGACCTGTCGCTCGATGATTGGTCGGCCTACGACTTGGCGGCGAGCTATTCCGAAAGCATCTCGGATGGCATGAAGGTGGGCGATGCCTTCACCGGCGCGCGGCGGATGACGTTCACCTTCAGCGATGGCATGCGCGGGAGCGATGCGGAAGTGGCGGTGGGGACGTTCACCAAGAGCGTGAGCGAGGGAGCCAAGGCGGGGGACGCGCAAGCGGGAACGAACGTCCTGACCGTGAGCCTGGCCGAGGGCGCGAAGGCGAGCGATGCGTGGGCCGTGGCGCTGCAATACGCGGTGGCAATCAGCGATGGCGCGAAGGCGGGGGACGCGGCCACAACTCTCTATATCGCCAGGCCGACGATCAGCGACGGCGCGAAGGGTGGCGATGCCTTCACGGGTC
>JBGSHH010000401.1:0-5836 GCA_041752355.1 Pirellulaceae bacterium
CGACGCACGCTCTTGAAGAAGTATCCGGGCCTGAACGTCCACGAACACCTCGTGACGGCGACGCTGGCGGCTACGGTGAAAGATCGCGAACTCGTGAAAGCGAGCGACCTGAAACCGATGCCGGTTTCCGAAGCTCCTGCCGCTATCGCCAGTGAAATCGTGCTCAGCGACCGGACTGGCAATCCAGTTGCTGATGCCGCTGGGAGGTTCACAAGCTTCGCGATGAACGGCGCGGTCTACGGTATGGATGCACAGAGCGGCAATCTCGCCTGGCGCGCATACACCGGCAACCTCCAACAACCCGTGCCTATCTCGAACCAGCCCTCCAGCGATTTATTGCTCTGCGCGAGCAAACCCGACGAACTCCGTCGCGTTAAATCCGGCACGGGCGAGCTTGTTTGGCGTCTGCCGATCGATGAAGCCTTCTATTCGCCGACCATTATCGGCGACAAGATCGCGCTTACCACGCACTCCGGCAAGATACTGCTCATCACGGCCGCCAGCGGCGAAGTGACGCAATCTGTCGCCCTCTCGCAACCTGCGACGCAAAACAGTGCGCACGATGGCAAGCGCCCGCACCTCTATCAATTAGGCGAACACTCGAATCTGTATGTACTCGCCGCCGACACGCTCGAATGCAAGGAAGCGTATTTCGTCGGCCATCAAGCTGGCTCCATCACGGTGCCGCCGGTAATGGTCGCAGGCCAACTCTTCATCGCCGAGAACACCGGCGTTGACTTTTCGCACATCACGCTGTTGTCGACCGACACCGAGGGACTTTCGATCGAGAAGAAGCAAGACGCGATTCGCCTCAAAGGCACGGTGGTAACGCCGCCGGTCGTCGATGGCCGCCGCGTGTATGTTTTCACGAATCTCGGCACGATTCACGTCTTCGATGTCGATCCCGCCAACACATCGGAACCGGTGACCACTATCGCCAAAGTTCCACCGTCACGCAAAGAACCGCTGGCGACGTACGCGGCCGTGGTCGATGGCAAAGCGTGGCTCGTGAGCGAACGCTTGACGCAGTACGAGTTGCAACCCTCCAAAGGGGATATGGCCCGTCGTTGGAGCCATTTTGAAGGCGATGATTTCATCGCGGCTCCCCAGCGCATTGGTTCGGCGTTGGTCCACGCGCGGCAGCGTCACGGAGCGGGCGATTGGATTATCGCGGCAGCGGACGCCACCACAGGCAATCCGCTTTGGCAAACGAGCCTCAGCGTGCCCGTGCTAACGATCGCCAGCGCCAGCAATGCGGCCACCGCGCTCAATGCCAATGGCGGTCAGTTCGCTGTGGCGGCCCCTGGAATCGTCATCGCGCCCACCACGCGAGTACCGACACTTGGCATTCCCCCTCGGTTCACGCAAGCGGTTACCCTTCCCAACAATAAGCTCGCCCTGGTTGCGGGCAGTGGTCCAGCACAATGGGGTGGCTTTGGTTTGGGTGCCAATGACAAAGCAGTTCTCGGCAAGTTGCCGGATGCCGCCGCCATGGTTTCCGCGACCCCTGCGGAATATGCGGGTGGGTTACTTGTGCCGCTTTCGTCGGGACAAGTTGTCCTCGTCGATCCCATCACCAACAAACCGCTGCTGCTGCCGTTTCAACCTAAACTGGAACCAGGTCGCAGCTTCGCCTGGCACCCACCGATAGCGATTGGCGCCGCCAGTCCCTTCTTCGCCATCGCCGATGATCGTCATCAGCTGGATTTGGTTGGTCGCAAAGATCAGCCGCAACCGCATTTAGAACTCGTCAAACAAACCGCGATCGATGGCGACATCCAAGGCTCGCTCGCGCCGCTGGCCGATGGTGTAGTAACCGTGATCGATCGCGCCGGACAGACAACGTTGCAACTGCTGGAACTTCCCGATCTCAAGCCTGGCGCCGCGCTCACGCTGGCCGGCGATGTTCATTTCGGCCCAGCGCCGCTCGCCGATGGCTTGCTGCTGGGTGTCGACAATGCCGGTCTGGTGTCCATTGATGCTGAACTCAAGGAGCGTTGGAAGTTGCCGCTCGAGGGGGCGACCATCGTCGGCACGGCACTTGTACAGGGCGACAACCTGTTGGCAGTCACGTCGCAAGGCGATGTACTGCGCGTCTCGGCGAGCAATGGCAAGCTGCAAAAACGGCTCAACATTCAACGCCCACTCGCTGGTACGCCGGTCGTCCAAGGAAGCTCACTCTACATCCCCGGCATCGACGGCGTCGTTTACGTGTTGCCTTTGTCGTCCCTGGCAGGGGGAGCGGAGTAAACCATGTTGCAGTTCTCCTCACCATCCGCGCGAATTTTCTGCCTGAGTGTTGCCTTGCTAACTTTGGTTAGCGCTGCGTCTGCGCAGCAAATCACGCCGCGCCTGTCCGATCAGGAACCTTTCGATCGCGTCACGTTGAATGAAGAGAACATGGGGGCGGTGCTCAAGGTCGAACTTCTCGAGCTTCCCGGCCGCACATTACCTGTGAAGCCGCCGTCGGAGAGCAAGCTTCGTCTCAAACTCTACGCGCAGCCCGACAAGACCTACGAGGTGGCATGGAAGCACGTCGCGAAAGTCGAGCTCTTTGAGCAGATGCTGCTGGAGGAAGCACAGCAGTTCGTCGCGAAAGATAAACTCAACGACGCCTTCGATACGTTGCAGTACCTTCAGGAGAGGTTTCCTAAGGCGCCCGGTCTGGCCGAAGCGCAGCAGTCCTATCTCTACGTCACCGCCGGGCGGATGTTCCGCCAACAGCATTGGCCGGAAGCGATGGCCGTGTTGGAAGAGTTGCAGCGGCTCAATCCCGACTATCGCCAAAGCCCAACCGCGCCGGCATTGTCGCAAGTCTATGGGACCGTGTTGCAAAAAATCGTCGAAGGCTATATCGGCCAAACCGACTATCGCGCCGCGCGTTTATTGCTAGCGCGCATCAAGAACGACTACGGCGACAAGCATCAAGCGACGGTGCAAAAATGGGAACAGCAACTTATGACCATGGCGGCGACGGAACTTGCCGCCGCCAAGGAGTTCGCCGCAGCCGGCAAGTTGCGAGAGGCCAACCGCGCTTGTCGTCGGTTAAATGAAATCTGGCCCAGTCTGCCCGGCAGCGCGGAAGTTATTTCCGAAGTCGCCACGCGTTATCCCATTGTGCTGGTCGGTGTGACGCAGCCCGCCAAATCTCTCGATCCCCGCCGCGTGGATGATTGGGCAGCGCAGCGCGCGGGGCGACTCGTTCGATCGCCGCTCATCGAATTCATTCGCCCTGGTGCCGAAGGTGGCCAGTACGCGTTTCGTTTTGGCTCCATGCAAACGAGCGAAGACCGCCGCCGCTTAACGCTGAAACTCGATGCGAACGACGATAAGTCTTCGCCCCTGATCACCGGTTACGATTTGGCAAGTCGCTTACTGAGCATGACGCAGCCGAGCGATTCCGACTTTACACCGACCTGGGCGTCGCTCTGCGGCAGTGTGAATGTCGAAGACGTGATGACCGTGCAAATCGATCTGCGGCATCCTTATGTCGTTCCGGAGGCCGTACTGCAAATGTCGTGGGGCGAGTCCTCGGCGCTGTTCGGCACCATCCCTTCCGAAGGGAAAGACGCTTCCTTCGTCGCGCAGGATCGCCCCTCTGGCAGCAAGCTTCCCGCCGAAATCACCGAGCGAGTTTTCGATGAACAATCGGTGGCCATCTCGGCCCTGCGCCGCGGTGAGATCGATATCGTCGATCGCATCTTTCCCGCCGATGTGTCCCGCTTGGAGTCAGATGAAACGCTGGTCGTGGCCCCCTACGCACTGCCCACTTTGCATTTTCTGCTCCCGACGCCGGGGCGACCATTGTCGTCCAATCGCACGGTCCGCCGCGCGGTGCTCTACGCTCTCAATCGCGAAGGCATCTTAAATGAGCAGATGCTCGGCGGCAAAAAGATGAGCGGTTGTCAGGTGATCAGTGGGCCTTTTTCGCCTGGCATCATCGATAATGATCCGCTGGCTTACGCTTACGATCCGCAGCTTCAACCGCGCGCGTATGATCCACGCCTGGCGGCGGCGCTGATTGGCTTGGCGCGCAAGGAGTTTGAAGTCGCGGAAGAGAAGACGGAAGTCAAAGCGCCGGAAATGAATCTGGTGCTGGGCCATACGTCGTCAGAGACGGCGCGCGTCGCCTGTCAATCGATTGCTGCCTCGCTGGCGATTGTCGGTCTGCCTTGCACGCTGAAAGCTTTGCCTCCCGGCGAGACGCGCGACACTAAGAACGAGTGCGATTTCGTCTATGCTGAAGTCACCATTGGTGAACCCGTCCTCGAAGCGCGACGTTTGCTCGCCGTCGATGGGGCCGCCCGTCTGTCCGATCCTTACCTCGCCCTCGCACTGCGTCGACTCGACGATTCCAGCAACTGGCAGGAAGCCCGCGAGCGTTTGAAAGAGATCCATCGGCAGGTCTATGCCGATGTCTCGATCATTCCGCTCTGGCAGTTAGTCGAACATTACGCCAAACGCCGCGAGTTCGTCGGTTTGGAAGCCCGCCCTGTCTCCCTCTATGAAAACATCCGCGCATGGCAAGCCCCCGGCACCAACACTGTCGCGCAAACCTCGCCTTAGGCCAGCACCTTTCGCATGCATTCACGTTGCTCTCGATTCACGCTCTTCATCACCGGCCTCTTGCTCGCCGGGCTAGGAAGTCCCGCGCGCGGACAAGTGACGGAGGCGTTCGAATACGATCCTTATCGCGTCCAACTTTGGATCGCGGTCGAGCCAACGCCTGCCCTGGCGATCATCGATGGGTCAGCCTTGGCAAAGCAATTGGCCCTCCGATTGGATGGCACTTTCGGCGCCACATGGCAAGTGCAAGGCCAACTCGCGCCGACCACGCTGCGGCGGCGAATTGCGCTGCACACACGCGCTGTCACGGCCGAAGAGCTCGTCACGGCTGAACCCACAGTAACCGATGACGACAAATGCTTGCTGGTGGCGCTGCGGTCGCATAACGACAGCTTTCAATTGGAAGTGCGCGAGTTCGATTGCC
Source organism: Pirellulaceae bacterium (assembly GCA_041752355.1). Taxonomy (GTDB): domain Bacteria; phylum Planctomycetota; class Planctomycetia; order Pirellulales; family Pirellulaceae; genus JAEZGD01. The sequence continues at coordinate 4,991 of JBGSHH010000401.1, forward strand.
GCTCGCGCAGTTGGGGCGAACCGTTCGCCCAAACTTTCTCGCAACTCGAACAAGTCGTTGAAATCGCCACTTTCGCCGTCGGTCAGGCGTTCGCGCCGATGGTTCGTATTGAACTGGTCGATGGACAAAAAGCCGTCACTCGCCTGCGCGCCGGCGGCCTGATTACCAGCGAAGATTCCCTGGCGGGCATCAGGGTCGGCGACTTGCTGCAACCGGTCCTGCGACGCAACGATCGTTACGGCAAAGCTTCCGGCGGCGCGATCCAACGCTTGCCATTTACTTTTTTGCAGGTTACCAATCGCCAAGGCTATCGGGTCGAATGCGAGATTCAATCCGGGGTCGCCAATGCCATTGGCGGACGAGGCGCGCGGACGGAGAAACTCGCGTTGCTGGTGCGTCCGCACGAACGGGGAACCCAACTCAATCTCCAAACCAAAGCCAAGCCCCCTACCCCGCTTGTCGATTATGAGGTGCTATTGCGGTTGCCTGGCTCAAAAGACGATCCCGTCTCGCTCGGCTTCACCGATGCCGACGGCCAGGTGCAAATCCCGCTGGGCAATCATCCGCTGCAACTTATCTATGTGCGTCATGGCCAACAGATGCTCGCCCGCGTACCGATTGTGCCGGGGCTGGTACAGCAGCAAAACCTCACGCTCACGAACGACGATCCCCGGTTGGCGGCCGAAGGCTATTTTGTCGCCATGCAGTACAACGTGATGGATCTCGTCGCCCGACGCGAATTGTTGGCCGCGCGGATTCGCGCCCGTATCGCCAAAAAGGACTTCGATAACGCGCAACAGATGCTTCTCGAACTCCGGTCCCTCACCGGTCGCGCCGACTTGCTGC
>JBGSHH010000402.1:0-4959 GCA_041752355.1 Pirellulaceae bacterium
ACAGTGCTGGCGGTGAACAGTTGACCGTTTCGTGCGAGGTCGATAGGATTGCAGACATAGTAAAGCTTCTCCTTTGGTCGGGACGGGGCGAAACAACACGCGATGGCCGGGCCGGGCAGCCTGGCCATCGTCACTTCTTGGCTATGTGAGCGACGGAGAATCCTTCTCGTCTTTGCCGGTGGTTTCGAGATATTCGAGAAACGCTTGCCCAGCAACAAAACAACGCGTCGCCAAATAGCGAACTTTCAGTCCTCGCCGTTTGGCAAGGCGAAACGCATCCTCGCCCCAGCCGACGCGGCGCAGGAATTCGGGCTTGGTGTAGACGGCATCGCGATCAATGACGCCGGGAAATTCGATTGTGTGAGACATCTGGCCAACTCCGTCAAAGGCACGGTCAAGTTGGGCAGATGGTAGGCAGAGGGAACGCTAGGACACTTTAAGTGTCTACGTGTGTCCGCGTTTATTTTTTAAGATATCGCTCGACTGCCTTTCTTATTGACTCTGGTTCTATGCGTTTTGGATTGTCGCTTTTGTTGTATATTTCGTGGCAAATGTCGATTAATTCGCGTTGTTCGCTAACTGGCTTGCGTAGTTCATTTTGCCAGCTAATCAATGCTGCCTGGCAGAGGATATTTCTTGGAAGAATTTTCGTGTGTCCTTGAGAGTGTCCTGAATCATCAATCGAATCGCAAATCTGTAGCGATTCAACTAGCTCTATCATCATTCGCGATTGCAAGTCTTTAATATCCGGCGATGGTAGTGAGCAATGTTCCTGCATCGCCATAAACCGTTTAAGGAGCTTTTGCGTTGTGCTGGCTTCACTCAACGGCACTTCAAATACATTAAGTTCATCAGTTTCAGGAAAAGCAATTCTCAACAGATCATGAAACGATTCCATGCAATAAACAAACAAGGCGCCGTGCAAGCTAGAGTCAGAGTACTGTCCTACAGTAGCAATTGGGTCGCTATTGAGCCTTCTAAGATTAGTACATGCCGCAACGAATACCTCCTCCACTTCCTTAAAGGTTCCGGAAATCTCTTCCATTGAGTCAAAGAATGCGACCATAAGCCGTCGCACAAAATCGGCCCAAGCAAGCTCTTTGTTCTTTTCGTGAATCAACTGGGGGAACTCATAGGTTTGCTCAGGTGCCGCAATTGCAAGCTTCACACCTTCCCAGTCGTGGTGAAGATTTCGTAATTGAACGTTTAGTACCCGCAAGCGATCAGGAATACCGAGAACTTCAGCCTTGTTTTTGGCTTTTGCCATTTCACCACCCTTTGAAGGCCAAGCAGCCGGCCGACGCCTCGGGGGTGATGTCCGACGCGCCGGCCGACTTATGCGGGGATCAGCCGCAAACCTGGCGTTGTTACTCGAATTGTTACCCGAAACCCATCGCCATGACAGCACTGGACTTGCGAGTTTCCCGAAACCCACGCGAAAATGGTGGGTCGATGGTTAGTCTCAGGGTTTCGCCCGACTCTGAACCAGTTAGTCATGGTTCGAATCCATGCCTGGCAGCTTTGATAAGTGATTAAAAGACAAGGGGTTACAACGGTAGCCCTGTCGGCATTTCTTGGCAGAATCGCTGCTGTGCTACCGTGGTGCTACCTTTCGCACGATTGTTTATTTGCAAATCTCTTGTGTTGATGCCAAATACGCTGTAGCTTACCGCTCGCAATATTCGATTATTGCGATTATTGCTTTTATTGCGTTTTGGCGTATGATCCTTATATGACACAAGGAGACTTATCATGAGCGCACTAGCCAGCTTTTCTGATGCAGTTGCGCCAACTCAAGAAGAGACGAATCTAGCTAAAGAATCGGGGCGTCAGCTAGCACGCATCCTGGGAATGCATGCAAATGAATCGACGATCAAAGTTCAAACAATAGATTGCGATGAATCAATAACGATTCCTGTTGCGGCGTTGCGCATGCTGTCTGATATTTTGAACCAGATGGCGCAAGGAAATGCTGTTACACTTATTCCTGTACATGCTGAAATGACGACTCAGGAAGCAGCGGCACTCCTTAATGTTTCACGGCCTTTTGTAATCCAGCTTCTCGATGCTGGGACCATTCCATATCACAGGACCGGAACACATCGTCGAATTCGTTTTAGCGACATCATGAAGTATAAAAAAGCGATTGACAGTCAACGCTTGCAAGACCTGAGTGAACTGGCCAAGGAAGCGCAGGATCTAAATCTAGGCTACTAAGCATGAGTAAGTTTACAGTGGTATTTGACGCGTGCGTCTTTTACCCTGCGCCCCTGCGCGACTTTCTCATGCATCTCTCGCTCACAGATTTGTTTCGCTCGAAATGGACAGCAGATATTCACGAGGAATGGATTCGCAACTTACTGAAAAATCGAACTGATCTCACACGCGAAAAACTTGAGCGAACGCGCCAGTTGATGGATTCGAACGTTCGTGATTGTCTTGTGACAGGATATGAGTCACTGATTTCGACAATCACACTCCCCGATCCAAATGATAGGCACGTTTTGGCCGCTGCCATCAAGAGCCATTCTCAGGCCATCGTGACGTTTAATCTAAAGGACTTTCCTCGTGAGGCGTTGGCTCCCTGGGACATCGAAGTACTTCATCCAGATGATTTCATAAACTGCCAAGTTGGACTTTCAAGCGCAGCAGTATGCACTGCGGCAAAACGCCATCGGGAGCAGTTGTTGAACCCGCCCAAGACAATCGAAGAGTATCTGGCTACACTTGAAAAGCAGGGATTGCCTCAGACTGTAAGTGCCTTGCGATATTTCAGTGATCTACTCTGAAACGCATAACCCTCGTCTCTCTCGACGCGCCTCATTGCGAGGCAACCAATGACCGACTCACAAGGCATCATCGGCGGCATTCTCGTCCTCTTCGCCACTCTCTTCGCCGGTATCGCCATCGGTCGCTATACCATCCCCAGCCCAGCCACCAACTGCCGAACGTCCCAAATCACGTCGGCAAGTTCGACCTCCGCCGTGGGCTTCATGCGCAGCCCATCGACCACCGGACTGAACAACACGCCCGTCGCGCCGGCATCGTGTGCCGATTTCAGCCACACCAGCAATGTCGATGCGTCCGGCACCTCGAGCGCCCTGAATCGATCCTGAACGCCATACTCATCCTTCCGCATTCACTCAAGATGCACGCCCTTTTGGATTTCTCACCCCGGCGATTTTGCGTTAACCGGGCGATTTTTCATCCTCAGCATGACATAATTGAGCCCAGCGTTTGCTGCCCGAACCTTTCCATTTACCGGTAGGCGGACAACTCTCTTCTGGGGATTTGCCGAGCGATGAAATCTCTTTGCCCACCCTCCGCGAAGCTCGTCGATTGGCTGGAGGGTCGTCTTCAGGGCCCTCCCAGCCAACAGGTCGCCGAGCATCTTCGACAGTGTCAGGCGTGTGAAGATTTGCTGGAGGTGTACAAGCGATCCTTGCCCGACGATCCCGTGCAGTACCGTCGGCGCAATTTGGCGGAAGCAGAGCCCGACGAGACCCAAGGCTACATCGCGCCCATCGTAAAGAGCCCGTTGGTGGAATCGGCCCTGGTGGGTGGATACGAACTGGCACGCATTCTCGGTTCAGGCGGCATGGGCGAGGTCTGGCTGGCTCGCGACACCCGCATTGGTCGCCTAGTGGCTTTGAAATCGCCTCGCTTTACCGATGAACAATTGCGGCGGCGCTTTGTGCAAGAAGCCAAAGCGGTCGGCAAACTTCAACATCCCCAAATTTGCTCCGTGTACGATGTCTTCGAACACGATGGCATGCCCTACATGGTGATGGAGTATATCGAGGGCGAAACACTCGACAGCTGGGCTCGTTCGCAGCGCTCGCCGCGCGAAGTCGCGGAAGTGGTCGCGAAGATCGCCCGCGCTGCGGCTTATGCGCACGATCATCAAGTGATACATCGCGACTTGAAACCGTCGAATGTATTGGTGGATGGCGCGTCTCAACCGCACCTAATGGATTTCGGCCTGGCGAAGATTTTGCACGACGATGCCCACGATCTAACGCTCACACGCCAGATCCTGGGCACACCCGCTTATATGGCGCCTGAGCAAGCCCGCGGCGACAATGAAGCCGTCGACGCCCGCACGGATGTCTACGCGATTGGCACGATGCTCTACCGTCTCTTGTCGGGTCGCCCTCCTTTTGTGGGCGAGAGCATTCTGCGGCGCATCCAAGAAGAAGCGCCGCTCCCCTTGCGTAAGCTCGACACGGCCATCGCGCGCGACTTGGAGACCATCTGCCAAACGTCGATGGCCAAATTGCCGGCAGATCGCTATTCCACCGCGCATGCGCTAGCCGACGATCTGGAACTGTGGCTGCGGGGAGAACCCATCAAAGCGCGCCGCATTGGAACGATCGGATTGGCCTATCGCTGGACACGTCGTCGAGCGCGACCGATTGCCGCCGCTACCGCCGTGACATTGCTGGTCCTCGTCTTGCTAGGTTGGCTCGGCAGACAATCACAGGTCAATACGCTGCGCAATCGTATCGAGCAATCGATCCAAGATCCTGTAGTAGCCTGGGAACAGCGCGCGGAAGTGGAATCGCGATTGCTTACCCTCGAATCGTTGGATGCCCAAGCAGCCAGCGCGTTGCGCGACCGGATGTTGGCGACAGTACGACAACGCATCCAGGATGAACTCACGACGCCCCGCTTGTCCTCGGAAGTGTCGCTCCGAATTGACAAGCAATTGCAATGGCTCGCGACCCGTGGCGCACAAGTGGAAAGCGACTTAGTGCGCACGTTCGAGTCACGACGTTCGCGCTGGAGCCCCTTGGTATCCTTCCAAGCACCCTTTAGCAGCCTCGACGGCTTACCAGCGGAGGCCGCCACGTCAGCTCTGGCGACCGAAGCAGGCATTGTGGCAACGAGCAACTCGCCTGTGCCATTGGCGCGTTTTGACAAGGACCTCGGCGATATTGAAGCCGTGCTCCGCTACGG
>JBGSHH010000403.1:0-3164 GCA_041752355.1 Pirellulaceae bacterium
CCTTGGTCGAAGATCACTTGCCCTGGCTCAGCGCGGACCAGTTCGGCGTGCTCGCGCAAAAACGCGAGTTCGTCGTCACTCAGTCCCGCGAGGATGTCCAGTCGCTTGAGGTGATTGGCCAGCACGCGCTCACGGTACATATCGTCCAGCCGCGACTGATAGCCAGCGTCGCGTTGTAGCTGGTCGAAGATATTGCGCAGGAATTCCAAAAGGTAGCAGTCGCGCGCCGCCACCACCGTTGCGGAGCGAGGCGAGAGCGTCATGCAACTCATTTCGCCAAACAATTCGCCTTCAAAGATGGGGGCGCGGCGAGTGGCGAAGTCAATATCGCTGGGACCATCGACGGCGATCGAGGCGGGCGCGGTTTTAGATTGGCGCGGTGAGGTTCCCCAACCGCCGAACCAGCCACGCGGCCTGACGGATGCCTCATCGGCCAATTGCAACAGCGCTGTGGCGGCCTGCCGTTGCACCGCATCTCGCGGCAGTGATTCGAGTTCCGTCGCGCGGCATTGCAGGCTGGCGATCGCTTGCTGGATCCACTCCGGCGCGTGTTCCTGGTCCGCACCTTGCGACTGGCGCACCGCCAAAAGATCGGCGGTTGTCAACACATAGTAGGCCGAAGCACCGGCATCCCCCTGTCGGCAGATGACTTCGCCAGCGCGATACCGCCGGAGAACGGTCGAACCAGGGAATTTATCGAAACTGAGCTTCTTCTTCAGCGACGCAAACAACTCCAGGCGAGATAACATGCCGGCCGATAGCCCTTGATCGCCTGGGCGGGGTGGCAGATCGACTCCGGGATTGACGACAACGTGCGACACGGCGGATTAACTGGCGATAATCACCAGTGATCAAGGGAGTTGCAATTGCGGTTAGGCGCATCTCCATATTAACATAGAAGCGCGTCAGGGATTTGTCGCTGGTATTGGACGGATTGTTCGTAGGAGTAGGCGTTGCTCGTCGATCGTACCCACCGCGTCTGGATGACGCTCACGCTGCTGCTCTTCGTTTTGGCGACCCTGGCCTATGTCGCTGATGTTCGGTCGTCCCCCCACGGAGCGCGTGGTGGCAGCTTTATGGGGATGGTATTTGGTCTGAGCGGATCGCTGCTCATGATCTTTGCCGGACTGCTTTCAGCGCGGAAGCGTTTCCCGCGACTCAACCTCGGTTCGGCCCAAGGATGGTTGCGCGGACATATTTGGCTAGGACTATTGGCCGGTCCGCTGATCTTCTTTCATGCGGGCTTTCGCTGGGGTGGTTTGCTTGAACGGATCATCATGGTGTTGATGATCGTTATCATCGTCAGCGGACTCGTAGGCTTGATGTTACAACAACTTTTGCCGCGACTATTGGCGACGACAGTGGGAGCGGAAGCGATGCGCGAGCAAGTACCACATGTTTGCGCGATGCTGAAAGCGGCGGGCGATGAAGCCATCACCGCTAGTTGCGGCGCAGCGATTGCCCTTTCCCCTGGCGAACCTATTAGCGATCCGAAATCGATGTTAGCGATGTTCTATCGGCAACAAGTCCGTCCTTTTTTGGCATTCGACTTGCCCCGGGATTCGAATTTTGTCGCCACGACATCGGCGGCGGCTGCCTTTGCGGCGGTCCGAGAACGTTTGCCGGAATCGCTGCGCGACTGCGTCGATAAATTACAGAAGCTCTGTGATGAGCGGCGGCAGTTGCTGCTGCAAACTCGCCTGCAAAGTTGGTTGCGCGGTTGGTTGTTGATTCATGTACCACTTTCGGTGGTGCTCCTGGTGCTGGGCGCGTTACATGCCGTGATGGCAGTTTGCTATTGAGAGATGATGGTGGCTTATGCCTGACTTGCGTTTGCTGCCGAAAGTTCGCGATCGCTTGGACCTGCTTTGGTTCCGGCGTCCTGGCGGTGCGCGCGGTTGGCTGGGTCGACTTTGTTGGCTGGGACTAGTGGCGGCGATGGTGCTAGGTGCCTATTGGACGTTACGGGGCGATCAGCGCGTGTTTTGGGCGCGGCCCGTTTCATCGGCACACCACATGTTTGCCAATGATTGCGCCGCCTGTCATCACCAACAGGGGACGCCTTTGATGCGATTGGTCAGTGGTGACAATCGCATTGCCAGCGTGACCGACGCCGATTGTCGTCGTTGCCACGAACAAACGCTGGAGGACCATCACGCCAACGCCAGGACGGATGTGGTGCATAGCTGTGTTGATTGTCATCGCGAACATGCAGGGCATCCGCAACTCGCGATCGTTGCCGATGGGCATTGCACGCAGTGCCATGGCGATTTGCAAACCGAGGCAGGCCAGCCGCACTTCGCGACGAAAGTTGAATCGTTTGCGACACATCCCGAGTTCAAGTTGTGGCGCAGTGAGGACGCCGAGCAAGCGGCCAGTGCTCCGAAAATCGATGATCCCGATGAGCATCAGTTATTGCAATTGGCCGAAGCGCTCGTCGCCAGCGATTCATTGCCAGCGCGCTGGCGCGATCCAACACCATTGAGCTTCAATCATCGGCTGCATCTGGTCGAACAAGGTGTTTTGGTGCCGCCGGGCGCGGAGGGGAGTTCTGAATCGTTGCGCAAAGTGTTGAGTTGCCACGATTGCCATCGTCCCGATAAAAGTGGTGCGTCGATGCAACCGATCCACTACGAACAGCACTGTGCCGCTTGTCACAAGCTTGAATTCTCCGGCAAAATCGCCTTGCCAGGGCGACCGCTGCCACATGAGAATGCGGAAGCCGTGACAGGTGTGTTGCGGGAGCGTTTGCTGCACTACGCCGAGCAGCATCCCGGGGAAGTACTTGAGCAGCAGCGCGAAACGCCTTCGCGTTTACCGCAACGCCAGGAAGCACCGGCACTCACAGCCCAGGAAAAGTGGGACTATGTTGAGGGCGAAACGATCGCGGCGAAGCAGGACGTATTTCAAAACCAGCGTCAAGGGTGCCGGTTGTGTCATCAGCTAGCGACATCGACAGCGGGTTCCATCGAAATCGTGCCGCCGCATATCCCCAGTCGTTGGTTGCCGCATAGCACGTTCGACCACAGTCGGCATCGTGAGGTAACGTGTGTGCGCTGTCACGATCCCGATTTCGCCGCGCAGACTAAGGGCGGTCATGCTGACGAACAAGGGCGGTTCTCGGCGCTGGCCAGCGCTCAAACGAGCGACCTATTGCTGCCGAA
>JBGSHH010000404.1:0-15212 GCA_041752355.1 Pirellulaceae bacterium
TGGCTTGTCGGTCGTGTTTTGAACGAACAATTGTAAGCGGGCAGTATCGCTGTTGTTGAAGCGCGTAACTTCGTTGTCTTTCCCAGCCACAAAACGTGCGCCCATGCGCAAGCCTTGAACCGGCTCGCCCCAAGCAATTTGCTCTGCGGGCGTGCTCGCTCTTTGCGAAAGAGGATTAGCCGGCTCACGCGCTGTCTCAGTGGCGATCTGCGCGTAGCTCACCAGCGACAGACTCAGCACCAACAACACCATCACACCGATGAGCATGGAGAGCTTCGTGAGCGCCAAGCGAGGCGTTTCAACTTCGCCCAACAACCTGCGAATACGCTGGCTTAGTTGCGAGGCGCTGCCGCCATCGGCCGCCAACGCTTCCAATTGCGGCGCGATGTTCAGGCCGCGCGACCGCGCGCAGAGTTCGGCCATCTGCAGCAACGCGCCGGCATACGGCAGCTTGCCACGTCCGGCAATCGCCAGATCGTCGCAACAGTTCTCGCGCTCGCTGCTGATCTGTCGACTAATCCACCACGTCACGGGATGAAAAAACAATAGCGCTTCGACGATGCGCTGAATCAGGTTGATCAGCAGATCGTGGCGGCGAATGTGCGCCAGTTCGTGGCTGAGAATTGCGGCCAGTTGCTGCGCATCCAGCCCGCATAACATCGCAGGCGGCAACAAAATCGTCGGCTTGAGAATGCCGATGACGACTGGCACACAAACGCGTTGGCACAATGCCACGAGCGGCACGCGCCGCAAGCCCATCCGCGCGGATTGCTCGCCGATCAGGCCCAACAGATCCGCGTCGACGATGGGCTGGACCGCCCAACGCAACCGCCTGCTCGCCCAGATCGAGAGCGTGCAGCGCGACAACAACACCAGCACACCGCAGCAATACAGACTCAAGACATAGGGTGAAATTGTCGGAAGCAGCAACGACCAATCCCAGGGCCGTTGCGCCGCGGGCGCTACCTGCTGCGCGAGCGGAGCGGAATTGACTGCGCCGATGGGCTCGCGCAAGGGAACTGGCGGCATCACTGGCGAAGGCGGCTCCATCACGACGCGAGAGTTCGCCACCAAGATCGGTTCGCCAGCGCTGTTCACCCAGACGAACGTCAGCAGCACCACGACCGGCAGCAGCGCGAACGCGCTAGTGGCCGCCAGATAGCGCACGTGCGCCGAGCGCTGGGCCAGAAATCGCATCGCCATAGCCAAGGCGATTCCCACGAGCGAACCTTGCCACAGAAAGTGAACGAAGGTCACGACGAGTTGCAGCGATAACGCTTGCCAATCGATGAGATTCATGACTTTGCCTCACGCAGTTTTTTATTGAGTAGTTTGCGAAGACTCGCCAGTTCTGATTCGTCCAACTCCGCCACATCGAACAGGCTAAGCATGACCGCTTCCGCCGAGCCATCGAAGACGCGCTCGACCAAATCCCCCAACATCCCTTTGGAAACATCCGCGCGCCCGATGAGCGGCGCGAAGCGAAACGCCTTGCCCTGGACGGGGGCGAGTTTTTTGAGTTGCCCCTTGTCGACCATCGTCCCCATGATCGTGATGACGGTGGTGTGGGCCAGGTCGCGCCCGCCAGCAGCCAGCGTGTCGCGAACCTCGCGCACGGTAAGCGGCGACTGTTCCCACAGCACTTTCAGGATTTGCAGTTCCAGTTCGGTCGGATACTCGGACATCGCCCTGGGCATGTTGGACTCCCTTGGTATTTCTAGTACGCTAGAAGTCTAGAGGTAGGACGAAGTGAGGTCAAGTTTGGTTTTTAGAAAACTAGAAATAGCGTCAAAAAGATATGGCCAGGCACGAGTCGCCCCCTTCGCGTCTGTTGACAGACAACTGCCACGCTCCTACTCCAAATCTTAACCTGCATGATTTGACCGGTACGCGGACGACCAGTAGATTTGCCTGCATGGCGAAGACGAAGTATTGACGTGCGAGGTATATTGTGGCCCTCCCAACCTGGTTGAATCGCTGGCAATGGCTGGTGCTGTTGATCGGCTGGGCGAGTCTGACGGTCTGGGCGGCGGAGCCTGCGCAACTAGTCGAGACGCAACAGGGCGACTTGCCGATCATTCTGTCGGCTCCCCATGGCGGAAAACGCGCGGTGCCGGAGGTCGATGCGCGAAAGGGTGACAATCTGCCTGTCGGCCAAGGCAAATTCGTTGTCGATCGCGATGGTGGCACGCAAGAACTGGCGCTGCAAATCGCTCAGGAGATCGAACGCCGTTTTGGCAAGAAGCCGTATTTCGTGATCGCCAATGCGCATCGCAAATACATCGATTTCAATCGTCCGCCGGAAAACGCCTTCGAGGACGCTGACGCTAAACCGGTGTACGAAGCGTATCACGATGCGCTGCGAGTCGCGTGTAAAGATGTTCAGAAGCGCTATCATCGCGGGCTGATCATCGATATACACGGGCAGAGCTTCGCCAAGGACACTGTCTTTCGCGGAACGCAGGATGGCAAGACCGTGAAGCTGCTGCGCGAGCGCTTTGGGGAAGCCGCGCACGCGGGCGACGATAGTCTCCTGGCCAGCCTCAAAGCAGGCGGCTGGAAAGTGCATCCCGATCCGTTCCAGGGTCAGGAACAAGCCGGTTATAACGGCGGCTTCATCGTCCAATCGTACGGCAGCCATCAGGGCTTTGGCATCGACGCCATCCAGTTGGAATTTGGAAACTCGTATCGCGCTGCGGACAAGCGCGCACAAACGGCCGCGACGCTGACGACAGCTATCGCCACCTACGCCGATCGCTATCTGAGCGTGTCCGCCCCGGAAGTCGCTCCGGACGATTTACTGAAAGTGGCCGTGTTCGCGGGAGCCGGTACAGGCAACAGTCGCGCGGGACTCTTGAAACTGTTGTCAACGAATTCAAAGTTGAGCGTGCGCGAAATATCGGTTGATCAGTTGCTCGCAGGCGAGCTTGATCGTTGTCGCGTCCTGATTCATCCAGGTGGCAGTGGGAGCGCACAAGGTAAGGCACTCGGCAAAGAGGGACGCGAAAAAGTACGGAAGTTTGTCGCGCAAGGGGGAGGCTTTGTCGGCATCTGCGCCGGAGCCTATCTGGCGACTTGCGACTACGACTGGTCGTTGAACATTTTGGACGCCAAGGTGATCGATCGCCAGCACTGGAACCGGGGCTTTGGCACGTTTAAACTGGGACTCTCGACGCGCGGTCGCGAGTTCTTCCAGCAGGATCGCAAGCGCTTGTCGATTTACTATCATCAAGGTCCGCTGCTGGCTCCTGCGGAGAATCCCGATATCGCCGATTTCGATTGCCTGGCGAAATTCGAAACGGAGATCGCCAAGAACGGCGCTCCCGCCGGCGTGATGACCGGCTGCACCGCAATCGCGATGAGCGCCTACGAGCGCGGACGGGTGATTTGCTTTAGTCCCCACCCCGAACGCACTCCTGGCGAGGAGCAACTTTTGCTGCAAGGCATTCTCTGGGCCGCTGCCAAGCCCAAATGAGCGCCGCTGGTATTTTCCCACGCCAACTCAGCGACCATTGTTGGGCAAGGGCTGGGGAAGCGGCAGATTTTCGTCACCTGGGGCCGGTGGTTCCACCGCCCCATCGGGAACGGGTGGCGAGACCGTCTCATTGCCAAACTCGAGCGGAGGCATGCAAAACAGCTCGGAAAACTCTGGACCTGCAGCGGTCACCAAGAAGCCGCCACCCAGTGCTTGATAAGCATTGACGATTGCGGAGAGTTGCTGCTGCTTGGTTTCGATCAATGCGGTTCTGGCTTCGAGCAGATCGCGCGTAGCCAGCAACACATCCACGTATTCGACGCGGGCAAAGTCCTCGGCGATCGGGGCGTTGAACAAATCACGCGCGACATCGACTGACTCTTCCAAAGCTTTTACTTGTTCTTGCTTGATTGCGACGCTACGGCGGTAGTTCTCCACCTTCGCCATGCTGTTGACGACTTCGGTGAACGCATTGAGAACGGTACGCTGGTAATCGTACACCGCTTGCAACTGCCTGGCGTTCGCGCTGAGATAGTCCGCGCGAATCGCCGCCCTGTTGACTAAGGGCGCAACCAATTCCCCGGCGGTGTTCGCGACAAAGGCCCCCGGATCGAATAGATACTTGGGATTAAAGGCTTCGTAACCCACGCTGGCGGTGAGGGTGAGACGAGGATAGAAGCGAGCCCGGGCCACCAAGACATCCAGGCCGGTGGCCGCGAGTTCGCGTTCGGCGGCGCGAATGTCTCGTCGATTTTGCAGGAGTTGCGCAGGCACGCCGACACTGAGAATTCGCGAGTCGAGATTGATAAAGTCCCACGACCGGCGATCGACCGGTTGCGGATAGCGACCGAGGAGGAGGTTGATCCGGTTCTCCGTCTCGATGATGCTTTGATTGACGATCAAACGCTGACTTTCGTTCTTGCGAACCTCGGCGAGAAACCGCTGAACGGCCAATTCCGTTCCACGAGCGGCGGCCTTTTGTGCCTTCGAAACTTCGAGACTCTGCTGTTGAAGCTTGATGTTCTGATCGAGAAACACCAACCGTTTGTCGAGCGCTGATAGTTCGTAATAGTTCTCGGCGGTATCAGCCACCATGCGAGTTACCAAGTAGTTTCGCGCCTCGATCGCCTCGATGTAGCGCTGCATGGCCGCATCGCGAGAGTTGCGAAGGGCGCGCCAAATATCGAGCTCCCAAAACAAGTTGGCCGTGAGCCCAACATTCGGAAGGGGGTCGGGAAATCGTCCGCCGCCTGGATAGGTCAGTTGGTCTTCTGCAGCTCCCAGAGGCGTGAAACGGCTTGTTCTGTCGAATCCGCCCCGAAGACCAGCGGTGAGGAAAGGAAGGTAAGCACCGCGCCGCGCCATGATCTCGTTGCTGGCGATCTGAATCTCTTGATTGCGAATCTTCAACTCTTGGTTTTGAACCAGGCCTTGGATCATCAATTGGGTCAGCACGGGATCATTGAAGAACTCGACAATGCCCACGTTGGCGGAATTCTGCTCGCTCGTCGCGCCATTGAAATTATCAGGCAGGACGGGCCCTGCGTCGGGACAGCAAAGACTGGGAATGTGACAGCCAGGCAGAACCAACAACATCAGACAAACCAGCGCGCCCCACAGGCACATCGATAATTGGCCCCGTCTCCCCTTCGCGCAATTCGCAGGGTTTGCCAGGCCACCGAAGTTGGAATTGGTTTGGTTCATCGCAATGGATTGGGAGGGTGAGGCCCAAGTCGGAATTGGTTCCCGCACGACTCAGCATCCCAGCTTTAAAGAAACTGGGACCAGGCATGTGGTAGGGGCGAAGTAAAAACCGGCACAATTCTTATCGGCAGAGAATCCGGCATAGGACATCCAATCGTTTACTTCGTAATCTTTCGCACACTACTTCATGCCAACTTGGCCCCAAAATCAGCCACTTCAGACGCACCTTCAGCGGATTTCATTACAAGCCGTTAAGGGTTTCGCGCCCGCGAGAATGGCCGGCGACAAAACCGGCATCGTTGGCACATTTTGCCAACCGATACCAGGGCACGATGGCGGCAATACGGACGCTCCCATCGTTAAACTTTGCCTTCTCCTCAAACTACATGAGGCCCGGACTTTAACGATCAGGTAGAGTTCGCAGGTCCGTGATGTTCCGGCGAGTGCTCCGGATGCTCGACGATTTCGCTCAAAGGTCGTTCGTGCTCATCCTTAATGAGTTTTCGCCCGTCGGAGATCGTTGCAAAAAGGTAATAAAGCCCAGGAATAACAAGCACTCCGACGAGCGTTCCCATAAGCATTCCGCCGACCGCCGTCGTTCCAATCGTGCGGTTTCCGATCGCACCCGGACCAGTCGCGCGGACCAACGGAATCAAGCCGGCAATAAAGGCGAAGGAGGTCATTGCGATGGGCCGAAAGCGCAGCTTCGCGCCTTCAATACCAGCATCCTTGAGGCTCAAGCCTTCCTGCCTTCGCTGAACGGCGAATTCGATAATCAAGATCGCGTTCTTACCTAACAGCCCGACGAGCATGACCAAACCGATTTGGCAATAGACATCGTTGGAAAGTCCCATCGCCTTTAACATCAAGAAGGAGCCAAAGAGACCAACCGGCAGCGAGACGAGCACGGCGAGAGGAAGGAGAAAACTTTCGTATTGCCCCACGAGAACCAGATATACGAACAACACGACAATCAAAAAGATATAGATCGCCGTATTGCCTTTGTCGGCTTCGTCGTAGGAGAGGCCCTGCCAGCCGATGCCAAAACCATGCGGGAGCGTCTGTTCGGCGACTTCCTTGATCGCGTCTATGGCTTGACCACTGCTGTAGCCTGCAGCAGGAGCGCCTTGAATGATGGCGGTGGTATAAAGATTGTAGCGATTGATCTCGTTCATCCCCTGCATCTTCTTGATCTTCATGAACGCCGAGTAAGGCACCATTTCCCCTTCATCATTCTTCACGAACATATTTTCGAGGTCTTCGGGATAGCGTCTGAATTCTGGCGAGGACTGGACGTAAACTTTGTAGAACTGACCAAAGCGAACAAAGCCTTGCTCCCACGTACTTCCGACGACAATCGAGAGATTGTCCATCGCATCGGCGATCGATACGCCTTTCTGCATGGCCACATCGTTGTCGATTTCGATTTCGTACTGCGGGTAGTTGTTGGCGAAGAAGGTGAAAATGCCTTTCAACTCCTTGCGTTTCTCTAGTTCCTTCAAGAAGTTCTCGGTTACTTTGGCGAATGCGTCGTAGTCGCCACTGTTCGTCTTATCCAGCAAGCACAATGAAAATCCACCTGCCGCTCCGAAGCCAGGAACGGCTGGTGGTTCGAAGAACTCGAGCTTCACGTTGGAGATCTTCCGTCCTTTGGCTTCGAGTTCCTCAATGATCTCCTTCGAGGTCAGCTTGCGATCCGCCCAAGGCTTGAGGTTGATGAGGCAGGTTCCCGCGTTAGAACCGCGGCCCTCGGTCAAGATTTCGTAACCGGCGAGCGAAGTGACGGAGGTAATCTCTTCGAACTCTTTGCAAATCGCCTGCAACTCGTGGGATTTGGCGTTCGTGTATTCGAGCGTTGAGCCGGGCGGCGTCTGGATGATGCCATAAATGACGCCTTGATCTTCGAGCGGAATGAATCCCGACGGTAGGACATCGTTTACCAAGACAATTCCATAACCAAAGCATCCGATGACGATCATCGTCAGCAAGCGTCGGGTGATGATCCGACTGACTAGCGCGACGAAACCATTGGTCACCACGTCGACGCCGCAGTTGAAATAGTACAAGAAGATACCGAGCGGGCCACGCAATTTCGCCTCGCCTGGTTCGCTTCCAGAAAGCATCGACCGAAACGTGAACAGGAATAACACGGCCATGACGCAGCCGATGATGATCGTGAGGTTCTCCGTGAGGTGGACCTGCTCGGAAACCAGTTCGTGCACGATCTCGATATGCAGCAGCGAGTAAACGCCGTAGCCTGCGGCCGCTCCCAACAGCACCGATAACAGGAGTCGCACGACATGAGCACCACGCCCCGTGGCTCTCTTGATGCCACGGTTGAAGAGTCCGATCAGGCCCCGTTGTTGTTCGTAGGTCGCGTGCGGCTTGAGAATCATCGCGCACAGGACAGGTGTCAACGTGAGCGCGACCACGCCTGACAGTACAATGGACATGGCCATCGTCAGGGCAAACTGGCGATAGAACACACCGACCGCGCCAGGCATGAAGGTCACCGGAATGAACACGGCGGTCATCACTAAGGTGATCGCGATGATCGCGCCGCTAATCTCGCCGACCACTTCTCGGGTCGCCGCATAAGGTGATAAGTGCTTAGTGTGCATCTTCTCATGCACCGCTTCGACCACGACGATCGCGTCGTCCACCACCACGCCGATCGCCAACACGAGCGCGAACAGCGTAATCAGGTTGATCGACATTCCAAACATGCTCATAAAAAAGAAGGTGCCGATCAGCGATACCGGCACCGCCAACGTCGGGATGAGCGTGCTGCGGAAGTCCCCCAAGAACAAATAAACCACGAGCGAAACGAGAATGAACGCTTCTAGCAATGTATGCAGCACCTTCTCGATGGAAGCATCGAGAAAGTTCGACACGTCGTAGCTGACCGCATAGTCCATACCGGGCGGGAACGATTCCTGCTTGATTTCCTCGAGCTGCTTTTTGACCTCCTCAATGACCTCGGCGGCGTTCGAACCGGGGCTTTGCTTGAGCACAATGGAAGCCGAAGGAAAGCCATCGATATCCGAGTACAAGTCGTAGAACGACGAACCCAGCGAGACTTTGGCGACATCCTTGAGTCGCAAGATCTCGCCATTGGAGTTGGATCTCAGAATGATTTCTTGATATTGCTCGGGCTTGTTATAGCGACCTACCCAAGTCAAAACGTACTCGATCGATTGCGACGTTGTTCCCGTCGCCTGGCCAAGCCTTCCAGGCGAGCCGATGATGCTTTGCTCCTTAATGGCTTCCATTACATCGGCGGAAGAGATTTTGTAAGCGCGCATGCGCTCCAAGTTCAACTCGACACGCATGGCATAGGCGCGATTTCCCAAGATTTGGGCGCGACCCACGCCACGTATCCGTTGAATCTCCGGCAGCATGGCGGAGGAAACGTAGTTGTAGAGAAAATTCTGATCGACTTTGGGGTCTTTGCTGTAAACATTCACGTACATCAACATGCTCGTCATGTTCTGCATGACGATGATGCCTTCGCGATCCACGATGGGAGGAAGCTGATTCCTCACCATCTGAATGCGGTTATTCACGTTCAGAACCGCCACATTGGGGTCGGTCCCCGGTTCGAAGGTAATCATGATCGTCG
Organism: Pirellulaceae bacterium; assembly: GCA_041752355.1. Lineage (GTDB taxonomy): Bacteria > Planctomycetota > Planctomycetia > Pirellulales > Pirellulaceae > JAEZGD01. Next base: position 8,802 of record JBGSHH010000404.1, read on the forward strand.
CTTCACCCGCGCTGGTGGCGGCCGACGTCATGTAGCGCATATTGGGAACGCCATTGATGGCGCGTTCCAGAATGACCATGGTCGAATCGACCAGCACCTTAGCACTGGAACCGGGAAACGATACCGCGACGATCACGCTGGGGGGCGCGACATCGGGGAATTGTGAAATCGGCAACGAGGTAATCGCCAGCCCACCCATGAACAGAATGAGCAACGAAATCACAATTGCCAAAGCTGGCCGATGCAGGAATTTTGTAAACACAATTTAGACCTATTCCGCGCGATACTTCAGGTTGCCAAGCACTTCTTCGGGGGCACGGAATTCATATTCCAACTTGTCACCATCGCGAACCTGCTGAATCCCTTCCAGGACAATCTTATCGCCGCCGTTGAGCCCATCCTTAATTACGAAGATGTCATCGAGCACGCTCCCGATGGTGATATCGCGTTGGTGAACGACGTTGTCCTTGTCGACGACGTAAGCGTATTGCTTGTCGAGAATCTCGAACTTCGCCCGCTGCGGAATCACCACTGCATCGGGCAAGGTGCGATGGATGAGAATCGTGCCCGTTTGTCCGTTGCGCAATAGGCCATTGGGATTGGGAAAGTCGGCGCGAAAGGCGATGTTTCCCGTTGTGTTATTGAAGTCGGCCTCGATTGCGCCGATTTTTCCAGGCTGGGAGAAGAGCGCGCCGTTGGCTAGTTCCAGTTCAATATCGAGATGATGCGCGTTGCTGCTTTGTCCGTTATTCCCGGCATTTTCCTGCTCCAATTCCGCTTTGTACTCGAGGTAACGCGCCTCAGGGACATTGAAATACACCCACATCAAGCTGTTGTCGGAGAAGGTTGTCAGCACATCACCTTCTTCGATGAGGCTACCGATCTGATTGTGCTGACGGTCGACGATGCCATGGAAAGGCGCCGTGATGTTGGTGAAGTTCAACTCTGCTTGCGCCAATTCAACTTGAGCGCGAGCCTTGGCGAGTTCCGCCGTTTTCAGCGCGATCTCCTGGGCCGAGACAATGCCCTTCCTCGACAAATCGGTGGCATTTTTCAGCTCGATTTCGATGCGCTGCGCTTCGGCGATCTCAGAGTCCAGTCGGGCCTGGTAGAGAGTGGGAACGATCTTGAACATCAACGCACCTTGCGCCACCGCTTGCCCTTCGTTGACGTGGATATCCTGCAGATACCCACCCTCCAGAGCGCGGACTTCGATGTGCTTGCACGAGTGGATCTGACACACGTACTTCTGAGTACTGATCACATCCTTGACGAGGGGACTCGTGACAACGATCTGGTGTTGGGGATGTCCCGATTGGCCATGCGCCTCGCCCTCGGCATGCGACTCTTCATGCGATTCGGCTTTGGATACGCAGCCGGTAGCCGCTAGCGAAACCAAAGCGAGAATGACCGTCGCAATCGCGTAGATTTTCATTGGATTTGTTACCAACCCTCGTAGACGATGTTGGAAAAAGAGACAGATAAATTCGTCGGTGGGAATTGCGTGGTGTTGTGTTAGGCATTGTTCCCAAACCATATCACGCCGAGAACCCTAATCTGGCTTAGATCAAGAATTTGTAATCGTTAAGAAAACGTTAGCTTTAGACATAATCATCGACGATTACGATTCCTTTAGAATCTCACCAGCAGCGGACTTTCGGTTGAGATCGTGGCGATTTCGTCGGGTAGTGGCGAGACGCGATGGGAGCGCGGGGCAGGCGGGAATGCTTCCCCACCAAGAGGGCTGTTTCAGAAGCTGGCAAATTTGACAGTGGAGCCGCCAAGGGCTAATCTGGACGACATTAACGCGCGGCGGCTAAGTCGTTCCCCAGCCGGTGGATGCGACCAATGACAGCCAGTGCCGCGCGGCACTTTCCTGCCTTCCCACCTCGCACTCGATTTACCTCTCCTGGAGATTTTGCGGATGAAGCTCTATCGGCATTTCCTACTTGCACTGACGGCGGTGTTGGCACTCAGCCTGCTCGCGCCGATCGGTCACGCGGCCGAAGGCAAGAAGATTGTCTTCGTCGCCGGTCGCCCCAGCCACGGCTATGGGGCTCACGAACACAACGCCGGCTGCGATTTGCTGGCCCGCTCGCTGAAACAAGCGATGCCTGACCTGGAAGTGGAAGTGGTCCACAACGGTTGGCCTAAAGATCCGAGCATCTTGGCTGGTGCCGCGACCATCGTGATGTATTGCGATGGCGGTGGCGGGCACATGGTCCTACCGGTGAAGAAAGATGTCGATGCGCTGGCCAAAAAAGGAACCGGCATCGTTTGCATCCATTACGCCGTGGAAGTACCCAAAGAAAACGGCGGACCGGAGTTCCTGGATTGGATCGGCGGCTACTTCGAAATGAACTGGTCGGTCAATCCGCACTGGACCGCCAAATTCGAGAAGTTCCCCGATCATCCGATTTCGCGGGGCGTGAAGCCGTTTGAGATCAACGACGAATGGTACTACCACATGCGCTTTCGGCCGGAGATGAAAGGCGTAACGCCGATCCTCTCCGCGCTGCCGCCGAAGGAAACGCTCAATCGTGGCGATGGCCCACACAGCGGCAATCCCGACGTGCGCCGCGATGTACTCGAAAAGAAAGAATCGCAACACGTTGCCTGGGCTTCGGAGAACGAAGGAGGTGGCCGAGGTTTTGGTTTCACCGGTGGTCACGATCACTGGAACTGGGGCGAACCCAACTTCCGCAAGCTCGTGCTCAACGCCATCCTTTGGACCGCCAAGATCGAAGTGCCTAAAGATGGCGTGGGCGACAAAACTCCGAGCGTCGATGATCTGGTGAATGGTCAAGATGAACCGGTCCCTGCCAATCTCAATCGCGAAGAGATTCGCAAGCGCGCCCAGTTGCCTGAGAGCGCATTGAAGACTTCCGCAACCGACAAGCCGGCCGCTGCTCAAGGTGGCAAAGGGGTGAAACCGGTCTTCACGAGCAAAACCGTCGATAGCAACACCAAAGGTGGCGCTGTCGAGATCGAAGCCGATATCAAAGGTGCCAAGCAGCTCTACCTCGTCGTGACGGATGCCGGCGACGGCTTTGGTTGCGACTGGGCCGATTGGGCCGAACCACGTCTGGTTGGCCCCAGCGGCGAGAAGAAGCTGACGGACCTCAAATGGAAGAGTGCCGCAGCGGGCTTCGGTCAACCGAACTTGAACAAGAATTGCGGCGGCGAGGGTCTCAAGATCGCGGGCAAGTCGGTGGAATACGGCATCGGTACGCATGCCGTGAGCGTCATCTCCTACGACCTGCCAGAAGGTTACGAGAAGTTTGTCGCGCGGGGCGGCATCGATGATGGCGGCAGCAAGCAAGGCTGCGGCAGCACGGTGACGTTCGCCGTCTACACGCAGAATCCCGGCGCGATTGTCGCCAGCATTGCGCAGGCCGGTGGCGCGAGTGCTCCTTCGCACGACGCCGAAAACGCCGTGGCGGGTCTCGATGTGGCTGAAGGTTGCGAGGCGACGCTGTACTCCAGCGAGCCACAAATCTCCAACATCACCAACATCGATATCGATCACCTCGGTCGCGTCTGGGCGGCGGAGGTGAAGAACTATCGCAAGTGGAACAATAGCCGTCCCGAAGGCGATCGCATCCTGGTACTCGAAGATACCAATGGCGATGGCAAGTCGGACAAAGAGACGGTCTTCTATCAAGGTCGCGATATCGACTCGGTTCACGGCATTTGCGTGCTGGGCAACCGCGTGATTGTTTCGGCTGGTGATAAGGTGCAAGTCTTCTACGACGACAACAACGACCTGAAGAGCGACCGCAAGGAAACGCTCTTCAGCGGCATCGCCGGCACGCAGCACGACCACGGCATCCACGCCTTTGTGTTTGGCCCCGATGGCAAGCTGTACTTCAACTTCGGCAACAGTGGCGAACGTTTGAAGGACAAAGACGGCAAGCCCGTGATCGACGTCGCTGGCAATGAAATCACCGCCAACGGCAAGCCTTACCGCCAAGGGATGGTCTTCCGTTGCAATCTCGATGGCAGCGAAGTCGAAACGCTCGGCTGGAACTTCCGCAACAACTGGGAAGTGACCGTCGATTCGTTCGGCAACATCTGGCAAAGCGATAACGACGACGACGGCAACAAAGGCGTCCGCATTAACTTCGTCATGGAATTCGGCAACTACGGCTATCAGGACGAAATGACAGGTGCTGGTTGGAATCAGAAACGGACCAACTGGGAAGAAGCGATTCCGCTCCGTCATTGGCATTTGAACGATCCCGGCGTGATGCCGAACCTGTTGCAAACGGGTGCTGGCTCGCCGACTGGTATCACCATCTATGAAGGGACGCTGCTGCCCAAGGTGTTCCAAAACCAGATCATCCATTGCGATGCTGGTCCCAACGTCTGCCGGGCTTATCCCGTCGCCAAGTCAGGCGCTGGCTATACGGCGGAGAGCGTTAATGTGTTGTTTGGCGCGCGCGACAACTGGTATCGCCCGAGCGATGTCTGCGTCGCGCCCGATGGCTCGCTGTTCGTCGCCGATTGGTACGATCCAGGCGTCGGTGGACACAATCAGCAGGAAGTCGACAAGGGTCGCATCTTCCGCGTCGCTCCTCCTGGCAGCAAATACAGCACGCCGAAGTTCGATTTCAGCACGGCCGAAGGGGCCGCTGAAGCGCTGAAGAACCCGAACTACGCGGTGCGCTATATGGCGTTCACGGCGCTACAGAAGATGGGCAAGCCCGCCGGTGGGGCGCTCGCCAAGCTCTACAACGACAAGTCGAATCCACGCGTGCAAGCGCGGGCGCTATGGTTGTGGGGCCAGATCGAAGGCGAAGGGCCGTCGGCTGTCGAGACCGCGCTAAAGGATGCGAATCCCGAACTGCGGATCGTTGGCTTGCGTCTGGCGCGTGAGTTGAAGATGGACCCGGTCAAGATCGTGCAGAAGCTCGTCGCGGATGTCGATCCGGCCGTGCGTCGTGAATGTGCGGTCGCGCTGCGTCATAGCAAGTCGCCTGAAGCTGCCGAACTGTGGGCGGAACTCGCCTCGCAGCACGATGGCAAAGACCGCTGGTACCTCGAAGCGCTGGGCGTGGGTGCAGGCTTGAATTGGGACGCTTGTCTCGATGCCTACCTGACCAAGGCCGGCGATAAGTGGAATACGCCAGCGGGTCGCGACATCATCTGGCGTAGTCGGGCCGCGAAGACGCCTGAACTGCTCGTGAAGATCGTGAAAGATCCCGCCACCAAGAAAGAAGAACAACCGCGCTACATGCGGGCGTTCGACTTCCAAGCCAAGGGTGCCGCGAAGGACAAGGCGTTGCAAGAGTTGTTGATCTTGGAATAAACTTGGTGTTGAGTCGTCCAATTCCCTCTCCACTGCGGAGAGGGCTAGGGTGAGGGTGAATTTCCTGGCGAAATCCCCTCGCCCTTTTTTTGAGTCATGCAATCACTTCTTACTTCGATAGCTATGTCTGTGAACAAATCTGTCGCGTTAACCTTGGCACTGGGACTAGGCATCGCATCCGTCCAGCTTCCGTTGCAGTCGGTCTTGGTAACGGCTCAAGAGGCTGATGCCGACCCTGCGCGCGACGTGTTGATTGTCGAAACGCTGCTGCGCCTGGATAGCTTCGATCTGGAAGCCAAGCCCAAAACGAAAGCGGCGGTGCTCCGCTTCCTCAAAGCCAATCCCGGCAGCGAGCAATTCTTTGAGCTGGTCGAGAAGTTTCAAATCCAAGCAGCCGACGACGTGCTACTGGAACTGGCGGTGTCCAAGCCGAGCGAAACGGCAGGCGTGAAATCGGCGGAGCTACTGCTCAAGCTAAAGGCCGATCAGGCGATCGACAAGACGCTCGCTGGCGATGACGCGCCGCGGGCCGCCGCGCTCATCACGGCGCTGGGCAACGTCGGTGGCAACGCCGTGAACGAGAAGCTCATGCCGCTGGTAGGTGACGCCGAACGCCCGCTGGCGGTGCGCAGCGCCGCCGCCACCGCGCTGGGCAAGTCGCCTACTGGGGAGAAGTTTCTACTGGCAGCCGTCCAAGATAAGAAACTGGCCGAAGACCTCAACTTCACGCTGGCCAACATTCTGTTCGCGTCGATCGATCCGTTGATCAAAGCCGAAGCAGGCAAGCATCTCAAGCTCCCTGCCACCGCCGGCGCAACGCCACTGCCGCCGCTGACCGAACTCATCAAGATGCCAGGCAACGTTGCCCACGGCAAGGAACTCTTCAACGACAAAGCCACTTGCAACAAGTGCCACGTCGTACTGGGGCAGGGGAAAGAAGTCGGACCGAACTTGTCGGAAATCGGCAGCAAACTCAGCAAGGAAGCCTTTCTGGTTTCCATTCTCGATCCTTCGGCAGGCATCAGTCACAGCTTTGAAACATTCGTCGCTGTGACCGACGATGGCAAGGTGGTCTCAGGCATTCTCGTCAGCCAAACCGC
>JBGSHH010000405.1:0-7368 GCA_041752355.1 Pirellulaceae bacterium
TCAATCTTCCGCAACAAAAACTTATCCACCCCTTCCACCAGTTGCATGGCGATATCGCCTTGCATTTCCAGCGGTTTGGTGTTGGGAAGAGTGACTACGTCAGCGGCGAGCAATGGATTGGCGAAGCAGGACAATAGCAACAACGACAGGCAACAGCGCAGCATGGTGGGATCTCGCATCAGGCGATCGGGAAGGGAATGCCATGGTGAGTATAAATCAGCGAGCAACGGATTGCACGCCACGATTGAGCGTCGGGGGTGCGGACTATGAGGCCCGCAACTGCGTTCATCCGTGGCCAAAAGTTCCTCGGTCTTCGTGGTCCCATTCCGCCGATGAACTTGGTAGATACTGCACCGGCAAGTCAAATCAAATGCGGGGTTTACCGCCAAGGCACGATGACAGAATGAAAAGCAGGGAGGCAAAGAGAAGGGGTAGTGGCCGCGGATCAACACAGATACCACGGATTAAAGAATTCGAGGAAGGATGGATGGAAGGCAATTATGCGACTGGCTCTCCTTCCTCATTAATCTCATCCGTGTCGTCCGCGTCAATCCGTGGCCACAATCTCCTCTGTCTTCTCTTTGTGCCTTCGTGTCTTCGTAGTTTCCCTTCTTCCCGCCAGCCGCCATGACACCTGTTAGCAATCTACTTCTTCACCGGTGCCTTCCGTTGCAAATAGGCGAAGAGATCGCGGATTTGCTCATCGGTGAAGTCGGCGAGTTGGCGTTCCGGCATGAGCGACGTGGCAATCGCGCGAGGGCCGTCCTCGATATGCTCCTTGTCGAGAATTACTTCCCCTTTGTCGCTGGTTTGCATCGTGATGGTTTTCTCACCGCGCTCGGTAATAAAGCCGGCCAGCACGAGACCATCATCGGTCACCACTTGAAACGTGGTGAACTCCTCGCGAATGAACGCGCTGGGATCGATGAGCGAGAGGAGCATGAAATCGAGATTGGTGCGCTCATAGCCTGTAAGATCGGGGCCGATTTTGCCTCCTTCGTTGAACAACGTGTGACACTTGGCGCAGCTCTTGGTGTAGAGGTCCTTGCCGGCCAAGGCGTTACCGCTGCCGCCATCGAGCAACTTGCGCACCTTGGCGATCTCGTCGAGCTTCTCTTGCGGCGTGGTGCGCGTGCGACCGAACAGCTTGGGCAACAGTTCATCGATATGCGCGTCGCCATGCAAACGCAGGCGTTCGATCACTTCAGGAGCCACATCGGCGGCAGGAATGGTTTTGGCGGCGACCGCATCGACCAGCGCCGTCGCCCAGGCTTTGCGCGCGGCGAGGATGTCGATGGCGGCGGGACGGACGCCTTGATCGGCGGGAAGTTTGTCGTAACTGGCGACGAGCTGTTGGCCTAGCTGCGCATCGTCAAAACGCTGCAGCGCCGTGAGCGCAGCGCGACGCGCGGAATGTGATTGATCCGTGAGCGCAACTTTGAGTAGCACCGACCCGGCCGCTGGGGGACCAACTTCGCCTAGGAGCGAAAGGTAGGCGACGCGCTGGTCCTGCTGCTGCTCAGCGTCGTCCTGTACGAACTTAAGCACGTAGTCGGTCGCGAGCTTGTCGCCTAACCGCATCCGCAAGGCGATGGTTGTCGGCGTTTCGTCGGCGGCGTTGGAGCTCGCCAGCAGTTGCTCCGCCAGTTCCTTGGGCAGCCTAGGGATCGACCGCCCGGCGAAGGCTGCGTTGATGCCATCGAGCAGAATCTTCTTCTCCGCCGCGGCTGGCGCGCGCTGCAGCAGTTTCGCCAGCGCGGAGAGATTCTCTGGCGTCGGCTCGGCGGCATAACGTCGCGCGAGGCGGCCCATCACGGTGTCGCGCAAAATCGGATGCTGGTAACTCTCGGACGTGTTGAAGAGTTCGAGCACCAAGTCGCGATCGCTCGTCGCCTTGCTTTCAATGCCCCACCAGATGAGCAGCGGAATATGCGGGTCTTTGGCGTCTTCGTCACGATAGGCGAGGTTCTTGAGGATGGGCAGGCCTTGCTTACCAGGGAGTCGCTTGGCGGTGGAGGCGAGTTGAGAACGGACGTGAATATTTTTTTCTAGGTACGCCAATTTGGCGAACTCTTCCCACATTTTAGCGCCGAACTCAGGCTTGTCACCCGACCGCCGAGCACCCCATTCACGGACGACGGGCATTTCAATTTCCAAGAAGGATTTGATGGCGTCTGCTCCATGAAAATCAGCAAGGCTGTCTTGATCCAAATACTGCGACCAAATCTGCAGGTACCCCAACGTCAGTTGTTCATCCTTTTGTTCAACTCCGTGGCCAACTCCCCAAATCGTGCCCCGGTGGTAGGGAAACTTTGGATCTTCGTGTTGAATCTCTCGCTGAACATGGTTTACCCAGATTTGTCGCACCCACTTGTTCTTACTGAGGAGCGATTTGAAATGGTCGTCATCCCAAACAAACTTCTCACTCATCGCCCCCTTCTTCCTCACTCGATAAATCCTCCCCCGCTCTCGATCCCAAGTATCCCTCGGATCGACATGCGTCAGCCGCGTGTCGTACCAATCCGCGATATAGATCGCGCCGTCGGGGCCGGCTTTGATATCGACGGGGCGGAACCATTTGTCGGTGGTGGTGATGACTTGTTCGAGGTCGCGGGTCTTGAACGTCGAACCGTCAGGCATGATTTCCGAAAGCGCCACGTAGTTATGCAGCGGCACGGGGGCGAACATCTTGCCTTCGTACTTTTCGCCGAGCGCGCCCCCTTCGTAGATGATGAACGTGTGGCTGAAGCGCTCGTTCATCCCCTCGTGCTTCATCTGGGGAAAGAAGCCAAAAGCGTAGGGATTCGTCAATTCGCCATGCTTCCCCCACGACTTTTGCGAGTAACCGCCTTGCACGTAGTGAAAGCCGCGCGTGTTGCCGCCGTTGTGCCCACTGAAGAGCCGCCCGGCTTTGTCGAATTCGATGCCGAACGTGTTGCCGCCCCCTTCGGCGAAAATCTCGAAGCGCTTCTCAGTCGGATGATAGCGCCAGATCGCTTGCCCTTTGAAATGGGTCGGCGTCTTATCGAGACCAGGGCGCGTAATGTAGCAATGCGTGGTGCTGCCATTGCAACCGTAGAGCCAACCATCGGGGCCCCACGTCAAACTGTTCGCCACTGCATGCGTATCTTCCAGGCCAAAGCCTTCGAGATGCACGACGGGATCGCTATCGGGGACATCGTCCTTATCTTTATCGGGATAGAACAACAGGTAGGGCGGATTGAGCACCCACACTCCACCGCGCCCGACCGCGCAACTCGTGGCGATGTTCAGGCCATCGACGAAAGTCTTGTGTTTGTCGTACGTGCCATCGCCATCAGTGTCTTCATGAATAGTGATCTTGTCGCGTCCCTTATCGCCATGCGGCGGCGGTAGCGGGGTTTTGTCGAAGACGGCGCGGAGGTGCTCGTCGTACTTGATAACTTTCAGGCCAGCAGGGAAGGGATATTGCAGGTACTGCACGACCCACATTCGCCCTCGCTCATCGAAGCTGATGTGCAGTGGTTGCGCGACGATCGGCTCGGAGAGCACCGTTTCGATTACGAGATCGTCCGGCACTTTGAAGGTCTTGATCGATTCGGCTGCGCTCAATGGCTTGCTATTGGGATCGCCCACCGCACCCCGCCCGGGGAACTTTTCGATGTATTGCTGCACATCGTCATTGCCTGCGAGTTCTTTAGGCAGGTTTTGGTTCTTGGGCGGGTCGGCGGCGTGTAAGGCCAGGGGAACCACCAAGGCACCAAGAACACCAAGGCAAAGACAGTAGTGTCTTAATGTTAGAGCGAAAGCAAATGCGGGAAGGGAACCACGAAGGCACGAAGGCACGAAGGAAAGCAAGGAAATCATTTTTAAGTCTCAGCCGATGATGCCGCATTTTTTCCGGGAATTTGTTCTCATAATTTAGCACAGATCCGCGCGACAATCGCCATTTCTAATTCGGCGACTTTCTATACGAACCGGTGGCACATGGCGAAGGCAAACACTACACTACGACCGAAATCGTTCGACGATCTCCCTTACTCGACTACCAAGACATTTTCATGCAAGCACGCTGCAGCCATTGCGAAGCACTTTCAACCGTCGACGTTGCGCCCGGCGAGGAAGCGACCTGTTCGGCGTGCGGTCGCACGTTTCGCACGATGTTGTTTGACGCAGGCCCCATGCCACCTATCAACTCGGCACAACATCGTCGCAAACGCGGTATTTCGAAACCAGTGAAAGGATTCTTGATCGCGCTAGCCGTTGGTGTCGTAGCAATGGCGATCTTATTGGTGCCAGCTTTTCTAGCGGCGCGCAAGTCACACAAACGCATGCAAGTTAGCAACACGCTGAAGAATCTCGTATTGGCGATGCACAACTATCATGAGCGCTGTGGCACGTTCCCGCCTGCGTATATAGCGGATGAGTCGGGTCGGCCCATGCATAGCTGGCGCGTTCTCTTGCTGCCCGAGTTACAAGAGCAAGCGCTTTACGATCAATATGATTTTTCGCAGCCTTGGGACGCACCGCAGAATCTTGAAGTTGCCAAGAAGATGCCGACGATTTTTCAGAATCCCTATCGTCGAACCAATGGCAAGACCTGTTTCGTGGTAGTGACGGGCGACGAGACGAACTTCGCGGGTGCAGAACCTGCGCGGTTTTCATCGCTTTTGGGAGGCTCAGCCAAGGCTCTTGCGCCAGCATTGATTGTCGAAGTGAGCGCCGAGGAGTTTGACTGGACCGATCCGACGGATCTTGCCTTTGATGAGCTAACTCTTGAGATAAATCAGGGAGGCAGCAAACAGCTCAATTCGCGCATCGGCGATGGAATCCTGGTGGGAATGAACGATGGTTCCATTCAACCGATTCCGGCGTCCACCTCCAAAGACAAGGTACGCGCTTTATTCGCGCGCCCTCAACGTCTGGCTGCTCAACCGATGGTGGAACCGTAGCAATTGGACTTGCCGCATCGCCAGTCTCCAGACGAATAATCACGATTTTAAGCCAACTGCGACCGTAATTCTCGCTCGCGATTCGCTCGACTTCGGGACATACGCCATACGACGGCGCCACCGATCACTGCGGCCACTGCAAATGGTAAAACAAAAGCCAGGCCTGATGCATCGCCCACTTCCAAAACTGACTCTTCGGGGCGCGCGGGATTGTAGTGAGCCACGACAGTCGCGCCACTATAGTACTTGGCCACGATCGAACGAGCGCGCATGGGATCGCTCGACGCGACCGAATCCTGGGCGGTGATAGACTTGCCATCGACGATATACTCATAGGACACGTTGGTGATATAGGTCGTGACCATGCCACGGTAACGCACGTAACGTGTTTCTTCAGTAGCGTTCGACGAGCTTACAGTCGCAGTCACGGTGGGCCACCGCTGCTGAGTCCGCGCGTTCGCCAACGCTGCGATGCACAATGCCCCGCCGATTAGGCCTATCGCCAGCAGGCAACAACTCGATCCCAAAAACATCCATTTCTCTAGCGTTGCGCGACGAAGTTGGCGCGCCATAAGCTCGCGAGTGCCTTGAAACGCAGGCAAGCTTTCAAGAAAAACGACATCGACTTTTTTGATCCAAGCCTTGCCATCTTCGACCTTATAGATCGGCAGCACGTTCTGGTCGCGCATCGTCAGCATGACAAAACCCGTAATCGTCATGACGATCCCGACGACCGTCGCGATCCCCAGAGGCCCCATCAGCCAGTCCATCATCATAAACATCAATGGCACCTGGCCAAGGATGGACAGAACCGTAATGGCGATGCCAATGCAAGCAATCCGGATCGCGGTCGGCGACTTGCGATTCTGTTCCCAATCAGGTGCTAATGGCACCGTCAACGGAACTTTTACGATGCTGCCATACTGTCGCACGGATACGTCGAGCGGATGACCTGAGGAGGCCACGTTAAATCCTTTTAAGGATGCAACTTCATCGTTCGGAACGCCGTTGACCACTTGCGTGATCAGCCGATGTTCGTCTGGCGAAACGTGTTGATTCGTTTTCAGACAGCGATGAGGGAAATGATGCGAACGCAGATCTACTACTAATAAACTGCCATCTCGCCACAAGCCAGAACATTGTTCCGACATATACAGTCTCGCAAAGATTTAGCAAGTCGCCAAGGAAAAGATTTGCAGGTAGGCATTCTGACAACTTCATGGTCAGCAAGCAAGCGAAGTGACCAAATCCAAGGGAGATCGTCCGACAACTGTGCATACTCTGGGATCTTGCTTTCCTTACTTCTCCCATGACTTTACTTCACCGCCCACTTCACAGCATTGGTCAGCAGTCGTTGGAACTGCGGTTGCTGAAAATCGTCTTCATGTCCGAGCGAAGTGTAGAACATCTTGGCCTGATTGTCGCCGACTTCGCGCACCCAAGCGATGGGCTGAGGATCTTTCTGGTCGCCCAAGCGCTCGCCGGTGAGGAGCACGGTGCAAGACTTATCGATCATGGGGTTCTTGTAGAGCGATCCGGTGCTTTGCCAGGCGGCGGCGTCGAGGCCGGCGAGGATCAGGTGGTCCACTGCGCCGCGCTTAACCGCTGTGCCGTTCTCAAAATGCCCTTGATAGTCGCCGCCGAGAATCTCCTTATCGACATCATTCCAGGCAACGAGCCCCTCACCAAGATCGCCTTTGGCACCAAACGCATGACTGGCGGTACGGACGCCGACGATGGCTTTGCCGGCCGCGACATGGGCTTTAATCGCGTCACGCTGCGTTTGAGTTAGTGCTTCCCGCCGCGCGAAGATCAGCAAGACATCCGCCGATTTCAGCGCATCTTCCAAACCGACAAAGCCTTCGCCTTGTCGCGCCACGATGTTGGTCACGCGGAAGTTGTGTTCGTTGACGAGCGTTTCGGCAAAGGGGGGCACGGTCTTGTGCGGCTCGTATTCGCCGCTATTGAGGACGGTCACCAAATGGGGGCGTTTATCGTCGCTGAAAACAAGTGGCGGCTGGCCTGTGAAGTCGGTGCTAGTGATGGTCGGACACCAATACTTCTCGATGTGGGCGATCACCAGGTCGGTGCCGGTAGCATGCGTGACGAAGGGCTTGCTTTTGGGGTTGTACATGGTGTCGATCATGTCGCGCATCAGTACGACGTTCTGCCCTTGCATCACCATCTGACGAATGGAGAAGGGCCGCCCCAGCACGCACATGTTGGTATGCACGCCCATCACGATTACATTCTTGATACCGCGCTGTTTTATCAAGTAGAACGCTTCGGCGCTATCGGTGATCGCGTCCCCATCTTTGATCTCCAAAGCGTCGTGTTGCTTCGTCCAGGCGCGAAAGCTTTTGGGCGGATCGATCGTGTCGCAGCCGCCGTCTTTGTCGTCTATCGGGAGGGGTGCTTCGCGTTTCTCATCGAGAAA
>JBGSHH010000406.1:0-9895 GCA_041752355.1 Pirellulaceae bacterium
CGCGCGGCATTGGCAACCGCGGTGGCTGCTTCGCCGATCGCTGTCGCGGCTCGCCCGCCCAACTCGACGCAAGCTGTCGCCAGAGCTTCCGCTCGCCCACTGATGTAGGTCGCGACTTTGCTCCAGAATTCGGAGAACTCAGCCCACGTGCCCGCTTCTTCCAAGGCTTTTAGGAACGCCATCAAGCGCGATGTGATCGCATAGGCACAGAGTTTCAAAATGCCGGGGGTACTGCCATAGCCTTCGAGCGTTTCCTCGCTAACCGTGCTGGAACCAAAAGCGGGATACTTGAAGCGAATCGCGAGTTCCAGCGCGGCTGGCACGCAGATGGTAAGTACGCTTAGCACGGTCACGGCCGCCAACATCGATGCATCGATGGGATCAACCACCGCGCTGACGGTCGGAGGCGAGCCAACGCGTGGCAAGACGTAGTCGGTCTGTTTGCTGACCGATTTGGCGCGGCGAATATCCATTTTGGGGCCCACATACGTGGCCGAGGTATTCGATCCGTAGACGAAAGTTGTTTGGCCGCCGACGCCTCCCAGCAACGCGGAGGTTAACGGCAGAACATGATCGAGCGCGCCAAAGATCATATCCTCGGGGTCGCACACCAGTTTGATTTCACTACCAAAGATATGCGAGTGTCGGGCCCCAAAGAAACCCGCCAAAGCATCTCCAATGGTGACGCCGAACGAGCCCTTCATGGCCGGCACTTCAAAGTGCTTGGCTTGAAACCCTGTCTCCACCCAGTCCATTAAACTCATAATGGAAGCGCCTTATCGGAAATGTGCGAGGCTTGATCGATCAAATGCTGCCGTGAAACTGATACTGTGAATCGGGCACAAACTGAAAGCCGTCCGATTCGCTGTTATCAACCGTGTGCGTCTCCGAATGGATGTGGACATACTCATGTCCTGGCACATCGTGAAACAACACGGCGTTGAACTTCGACATCGGATCGCCGCCATAAATCTTGGACTTGATGCCGGTGACTTGCACGTCGTCAGGCAAGTCGAGCGGCGGCATGTTGGCGGCGTTATAAACGCTGCCGACGATCAGCGGCCGATCGGGGTCGCCATCCTCAAACGCCACGACTACCTCGTGACCGATACGCGGCCAGAAAAAGGCGCCAAAGCGCTTGCCCGCCCAAAATTGTGCGACGCGCACCCAGCAGGAGCTATCGGCGTTCTTCTGGCCTTGGCGATCCCAAGGGAATTGCACCTTGATGCGGCCGTATTTGTCGACGAACACTTCCTGCCCTTCCGGGCCAGTCACCACGGCTGTTTGCGGGCCGACAATGCGAGGTTTGATCACTGCCGGTGGGCGATACGCCAAACCATCAGGCAAGGCGATGAAGCGGTTCTGATAGTTAAAAGTGATAGCATCTTCGTTACTGCGAGTGGGAATGCGCAGTTGGGCTTCGTGTTCGACACGCGTCACCATGTACTTGCCATCCCCCCAACCGTGCGCGAACATGGCGAAGCGGGCGGCAGGCGTGTGCTTGAGAAAATTTCCTTCGCCGATGAGCTTGACCGAGTCAGCGCCGACGGCTTCCGAGAGCAGCTTGACACGGCGCGCATTCTCTTGAAAAACATGCTGCACGTCCGCCGCGCGATCGCCGCCCCCTGGCTGCACACCATCGAACCATTTGGCATAGTGGCCGGGATAGACGTAACGCTCTTGGTCTTCCTCGCGCACGACCAGCTTGTGCGCGGTGCTACCAATCGTGATCTCTTGTTGCAGGTTGGTTTCCGCTTCCAGGTTCTGCCCTGGCAACTCGAAGCATTGATCCCAAGCGGTGAACTTGGTCGTCACGACAGCCTGCTCTTTTACCCAGTTCCAAACGCAAGGCAACCCTCGCGCGGCACCCGATTGCGGTTCGAACTGGACCGTCTCCAGCAGTCCGGGCGCTGGCAGGTTAGCGACATCGTCCATGATCACCAGCGTGTGGCCATCGGCGCGATGTTCGAAGTAGTAAAACAACCCTTCCTCCGCCATTAAGCGCGCGGCGAAGTCGAAGTCGGTCTCGTCGTATTGCACGCAGTAATCGCGCGACAGGTAGTTGCCGCTGAGTTGAAAGCGCGTCTCCAAGTCGCCAAACACCTGTTTCAGAATATCAGGGACGCTGAGTTGCTGATAAATGCGACTCTGCGAGCGCTTGGTCCAGAGCCAGAACAGCGGCACGATTTCGGCGGTGTAGTACGCTAGCGATTCGTCATCCGCTTCGCGCGAGAATCGCGACACCATGCCATGAATGATTCGCTCGCCCAGTTCCGGCGTGTTGATGCGAACGGTGATGCACTTGCCGAGTAAAGCATCGAAAGCGACGGTGGTATAGCGATCGGCGACCAAACGCAAGTCGAAGCGATACAACTCCGAAATGCCTTCGTGCCCCGTGAGTTGGAGTAGAGCGAAGGTATCGAGACCCAGCGGCGTGTCGATGCGCAGCGGTCGGTTCGCGTTGGGAAGCAGAAATAGCGGATTCATCCCATGCCTTGCTTGTGCCGGGAACGTCGCGCTATCCGTAGCGATCGGTTGCTGGGGAGCGAGCCATCGCGTCCGTAGTCTGCGATGACGAACGTTGCCAAAACTCAACGTCCACGATTTCATCGGATGCGAGAGTGGGCAATCCTTACCGCGCATCGCTAGGGACTGGGAAAAATCTGCGCATCAGCCGCGACCGTACCTATCGCAACGGTCGAATCGCCTCGCGCAATTGTGCCGCCTTGAGAGTTTTGTTTGCCCTATCGGCAGGGTGAAGCTACGTTTGTGCGCACTTTGCGCCCGCCTTGACGATGCCTCCCACCTAGCAGCGTCGCATCACCTGCGACTTTTGGAATCATGGCTACTGACACGGACTTGCTGCCACCGACGACTCTTCCTCCATCGCGGCGGATCACCACGACGCCTGTGGTTGTCACGCCGGAGCCAACGAAGGCCGCGCGCGACACCGCGCGTTGGCGAGGAGCGCCGGGAAGACGTCCGCCACGACGCTTTCGGCGCGTGATGATCGGCAGCTTTCTGTTGGTGGTAGCGGTCTCTGCGTTCTTGTGGGTGGCATCGTGGTTCCAGCCACCGCGACCGGTGCAACTGGTGCTGGTAGGCGCAGGCTATCAACAGAATCTGGCCGTGCCGCATAACATTTTTGGTTGGAACAGTTTGCAGGATCTCGCTGAGGCGGTGAGCGGCAACGATGCACCGCAATACTGGGGACGTCGACTTTGGCATCGTCCGCCGCAAGTGTTCACGTTGCATCGCGAGTTTGACTGGGCAAGCTTGCTGGCACCGCAAGAGCCGCCGGCAATTGTGCTGTATGTGGCGGCGCACGGCGCGGCCGACGCATCCGGCGCCTACTTACTCGCCGACGATGCCGACATGGCAGATACGCCCCAAAACCGTTGGCGACTGCTACCCTTGATCGAGCAACTGGCGAAGCTGCCCGCCGAGAAGAACAAGGTACTCGTGCTCGACGCCGCGCAGTTGACCTATCACGCGCCGCTGGGCATTCTGCAGAACGACTTCGCCGAGGAATTGCAAAAGTATGAAGCGCAAGTCCGCGCAGTGCCGAACCTGGTCGTCATTTGCGCTTCCAATCGCGATCAGCGCTCCTGGCCAATTACTTCCTACGGACGTACCGCCTTTGGGCATTTCTGGATTGAGGGCATTCGCGGCGCGGCGCATGACGAGAACAACGACGGCCGCTTGAATCTGACGGAATTGTTCGATTTCGCTTCGCTGCAAGTCAGCGATTGGATTCGTCGCCACGAAGACAATGCACAAACTCCTTTTCTGTTGCCGTCAGGTGAAGAAGGTCGCGAGCGGGCGGAGAAGATTGTGGTCGCTTGGAAGAATGGCGGCTACGTTCCTTCCACGCCGAGGATGCAACCGCCCTCCACGGTGCCGAAAGAGCTCACCGCCTCGTGGCAACAAGCCTATCAATTGGCCACTCGTTCGCCGCACCCGTACATGCATCAGCCGCAAACCTGGCGAAGGTATGTTGCGAGTTTGCGTCGCTACGAGGAATTGCTATTGGCCGGCAATCGCGAAGATGCCGCGCATTTGCTGGAAAAAGTACAACGCCTGGCCGACCAATGCACGCAGGATCCGCTGGTGGCGCTCAATTCGCTCGACTCCTGCCGCGCCTTGCATGACCCGGCACTAGCGCTCGTGGCGACGAAAATGCTCGATGCGCTCGCTAGCGCGCCGCCAACGAAAATGCCCGAAACCTGGCAAAAGCAGGGGGCGCAGCATGCCACCGACTTGAAAGCCTTGCGATCGGAAATCTACAGGCAGTTGCTCACGCGCGCCCAAGCTGATCCCGCCGCGCAACTGGCGACGTCCGCTACCGTCGCGCACACAATCCACGATCCGCTGCAACCTTTGCCGCCAGCGATTCATTTACTCGTGATGCTCAATCGCGACTTGCCTGCGAGTGCTCGCACTCCCCAGCGCTGGCCGCAAGTGGCGCGTATCTTGCAAACACGCCAATTGGCGGAAGACGCGACCGCCGGTGAGAGTGCTGGCTTCACGCTGGCGTCGCCCCTGGTGCGCCCGTGGGTAGCGGAAGTCATCGCACAAGCTGATTGGGAGCGCCAGCAAGCGGAAGACTTACTGCTGGTCGATAACAGCGACGCGACGCAGGTCGACGCGCATCTCCTTCAGGCAACCAAGATGTACCAGCAAGCGCTGGAGGATGGTCGGCAAGTGCTGACCGCCTATCAGGTACGTGACGCGGCGCTCGCGATGTTGCCGGAAGTGTGCGACGCGATTGGCCGCGCGGCGACTTGCTCCGATCCCAATACGCTCGTCTCCGCGACACAATTGCAGTCGCTAACCGAGTTATGGGGCGAGGTCCACGCCCTTTCGAGACAACTATCCATGCCCACACCGTGCGCGCTGCGCGCCTGTCCCTTGGGCATAGGAACTCCTCTGGGATACATCGGTCCGATCGAGCGCGCGTCGCGCGTCGCCAAAGGACTGGAAGCGGTGCGCGATGGCGTGGATGCACTCTGGCAGAAACTGGCGGCGCAGGATCATGTCAGCAATGAACTGGGTTTGGTCGAGTTTCCGGCGCCGACCTGGTTGAATGTCGAACTACGCGAACAAGGTACGCAACAACGGCTGACAAGTCTGTTGCGTCGCCGGGAAGATATGACGCAACTCCTCCTGCTTTCGGCAGGCGATCATTTTGTGCGGCGCGAAGCCCAGGCACCCACCTACGATCAGCAGCAAGAACGCAAAGCACAGGTCCTGGCGCATTTGCGGGGCAAGCTCGCTTTGGCGGTGTTGGGCGAAGTGGTGTTCGATGAACTGGCCAATGAACATGACGATCGCTGGCCTCAGGCGCAGTATCGTCTGCAAGTTTTCAATGTCGAAGAGAACTGGCGCGCTTCCATTCGCACGCTCGCGACGCAAATTGCCGCGCGTTGGTGCAAGTTGCCGGAAGAGGTCGATACGATTCTCGACGCGGCGATGGTCGAAGTCGAACAGCATACGATGGGGCGTTGCGTCCATGCCGACGCCTGGAGTCGTTTGGTGCCCATTGCGTTCGCTCACGACTTGGATGACAACGCCAGTCGCCATTTGCAGGCGTTGCGATTGGGGGCGTTTCTGCTGTGGCAAGCGGAAAGGGACTGGCAAGATCATTGGTTCGCCTTGGACCCGCATGATCCGCCGTACTATCAAACATTGGGGCAATCGCTGATAGCGGATGCGGAGCAACTTGCACCGCGACTCGTGCAACTCAATACGACGCGCGCTCAGTTCGCGCAGCCTGATAATTGGACGTTACAATCGCAGACGCGGGCAGCGCTGACGCCGGAACAGCCCTTGCGTCTGTCGTTCAAACTCACGCGCCAGGAACAGAGCTTTCTTCCCAAAGGGATTGGCGCTGTGCGTTGGCAAACGCCCGTCACCATCGCATGCGCGGGGCAAACTTCGGAGAATGCTGTCGCGCTCTGGCCGGAAGGTAAACAGCCTGCACCGCTACAGGCGGCGTTCGAGGTTTCGCCGACCACGTCGCCTGAACTAGCTGATGGCGATCAGCAATCGCTGGTGATCGACGCCAGCATTTATCACCGAGGTCGCACGGTGAACTGCCGTGTACCGGTGGATGTGTTCATGCAACCAGAGGTCTTGGTCAACATTCCCACGCGACCGAGTACGGCGCAATTCATCACCGTGGCTTCGCCGGAATTGCAGCAACGCTTTGGCCAAGGGAGCGGAGCCGTGACGATCGTTCTAGATTGCTCCGGCAGCATGGGCACCAAGCCGGGCGAAGCGTGGAGCCCGAAGACGCGTTATGCCCAAGCGACTCACGCCCTGGATAGCGTGCTGACTCAACTCCCCCCAGGCACCGAGCTAAGCCTTTGGCTGTTTGGCGAAGCAATGGGCAATCAAAAGACCGTGCCACAGGCGGAGCAAACCATTCGCTGCGTGCGCAAGCTCTCACCCTGGCAACCGACCGATGCACCGGCACTACTCAAGCAAGTCTCGTATCCCGTTGTTGAACCCTGGAATGAATCGGCCGTCGTGGAGGCCATTCTCACCGCCAAGCAAGACCTGCAAACGCGCACGGGCTTCAAGAGTCTGATCGTATTGACCGACGGTATCGATAATCGATTCGAGCAAGACAAGCAAGTGAATCCGCGCGGGCTCGATGTCGCGACGGCGCTGAGCGAAAGCTTCCGCGGCTCCGGCATCATGCTCAATATTGTCGGCTTCCAGATTGCCTCGCATGAGGACGAAGAAGCGCACCAGCAATTCTCCGTGATTGAATCTTTCAGCCCACCCGGACGATTCTATCGCGTCGATCAAGCCGCTGATCTATTGGCGGCGATGACGGCGGCGCTCGATCAGCGTTTGCGGTACTGGGTGCAAGACTTTGATCGCCGCTACTTGCCGGGCGTGCCTGCGGATGGCTTATCGGTCGAAGCGCTGGAAGCAGCGCTCGCCAGCCCGCCGCTTACCGTATCGCCAGGCGAGCGACTGTTGCGTACATGGGCCGGCGCGCCGCTCGATAAGGACGTGATCCTGCAAGGTGGCGACTGGTTGATTGCGAATCTCAATGATGATGGAGAGAACGTGACGATCGAGCGCGCCGCCATCTTGCCCCGCTTCTATCGTGACGCCTTGCGGCAATCAGCCGGCAACTGGCATGCGGCGGTGCTATCGTGCGAACCGACGCCACAAAAAGGCCTCGCCTTGCAAGTTGCATTGGAACGCCAGCCTGATGCGCGCGAAGCACAACTGGCCGCCAGCGCGCCACGCGAAATCTGGTGGGAAATGGCCTGGCCCAATGGCACGCCGCTGCCGGCCATCGCCTGCCAACGTCTATACAACACGCCGACCGCTCAATGGCAGTTGGAGGTACATCCCTCCGTCGTCGCGCTGGCCGACGCTGGCGATGCATTGCAAATATCGGCCTGGTGGCTGAGTGAGAACGAAACGCCTGCTGCTGTGACTTTGGTGGCTGGCCAAGACTTTGCCAAGCTGAGTGACCTGGCCGATCGCGTTTGGCAAATCGATGGCGATCAAGTTGCGATCGAAGGGGTGCGTGTCGAACGTCGTGATGTCAACACGTCCCCTGGCCACCGCGAACAACAGCCGTGCGTGATTGTTTCGCTGCAAGGTAGTCCCGGCAAAAGCTACTGGGTACGGTGGCGAAACACGACTGCAACCGGCATCGAACAACATCACTACGCATCGATTGGCCGCAATGTTGGTATCGCGTGGCCCCTCGACGAACAGACCGCGATCGCGCCGGGAACTCGCCTGGAGATTGTTCCGCTCGACGCGCTCAAGCGCGAAGCGCAAGCCCGCGGCCTGCAAGTCACGTTTAAACATGTTCCACTCCCCGTTACTGTGCCCGCCGCCTCCCCCGCTCCAAGTGCCGCGCCGTAACTTGGCGTTCCCACTTCGCACGACCATTTCGAGACTGAACTCATGGCTGAGATTCTGCCTGCTGTTATCGAACGCCGCTGGACACGCGAGGAGCGCGCCGCGCCCCAGCGAATTTTGTTCTCGCGGCGCGTCCGCATCATGCTGATCTTGACGTCGGTGTTGATGCTCATCGCCGGCGGTGCGGCAGGCGTCATGGCATGGTGGCGACCGCTGGTTGCGCCGACATGGGTAGTGCTGGCGATCGCGCGCGACGACACGACGACCATCGAGCGTGGCCTGGCGATTGCTGGCGACGCGCATGCCATGATGGAATTTTCGCCGGCAGCAAACCAAAACATCATTCGCACCTCGGGACTGACACGGCGCGAGTGCGAGCAAATGCTCGCCGGCTTGCATCTGGTGCGGATGAACGATCGCTTATGCCTGTATTTGACGGGTGCCGCGGGGCTCAACGCCCGGGGCGAAGTCGTGTTCTTCCCCTCCGACATTGCGCCCAACGATCCAGAAGACGCCATCGCGCTGGCCGATGTGCTGACGGACATGGAGCGCTGTCAGACGAATCATTGCCTGTTGATTCTCGATCTCTCGTCGGTCGCTAGCAGTTCCCTGGAGGTTATGCCGAGCGAAGGGGTGCGCGAGGCCTTGGATCGGATGTTGACCGAACGCAATTTGAAGAACTTGCTCGTCATTGTTTCGGCCTCGTCCGATGAGACCTTGAACTATGTTCCTGGTCAGTGCCGTAGCGTCTTTGGACTGTTCGCCGAACGTGCGATCAAGGGACATGCCGATGGTTGCAATCCGCAAGCGGTTCGGGATGGGCGCGTGAGTCTGACGGAGTTCGTGGCCTATCTCACGACGCGCGTACCGAGCTTCACTTTGCACGCCTGTGGACAGCAGCAACGGCCTGTTTGCTATGGTCACGCCGAAAACTTTGAACTTGCGGTGGCGGAACCGAATAAGAGGCTATTCGACGAGTTTGAAACGCCCCAAGAGAAGCCGCCGACCTGGCTCCAGGACGCCTGGACGAGCCATCGCAAGACGTACATCAGCGGTACTTTCGCCGAAGATACCGCGGGCTTTCGGTTGTGGACGGATCAAATCATTGCGGCAGAAATGGCCTACGTGAACGCCGCTCCGGCCGCCGTGATGGTGGCGTTGGAGAAAAACGTCACCGCCTCGCGCCAGCACTTCGAACGTTTCGCGGCCGCGCGTGGCGTAACGGTCCCTGTCGCGGATCCTGAGACGCTCAAGAGCGTGCAAACCTTTGTTGCCGCTTGGGGCGAACAAGTTCTAACCGCCGCGCCTGGAGCGCAACGCGCCGCTGGCAACAAGCTGCTCGACGACTTCACCAAAGCCCATGCCAAAACCGCCCCAGAAGTAGTGCATGTCGCCGTGTCGGAAGTCGCTCGCACGACGACCAGTATTCACTTCAACAACTTGGAGCCTCTAGCGCGTTTGCTGGCCGCCTATCCGCAAGTGCCGACTACTCCACAAACCGAACTTTTGCAAACGCTCGCGGACCTGGCAAACACAACGAGCCCCGAGGAGTGGTCACCAGCGGCAGCACAACGGATATTGCGGATCGCGCTTGCCACGCACCAAGCGGCGCAGGCGATCGACGCGTGGCCTTGGACGCAAGCGGTCGTCAATGATGTCTGGAACCAACAAGTTCATGGCGAAGTGCTGTTGGCGGCTCGCGGCTATGTGCCGCTGAGCATGGCCAACGATGCCTTGCAAAACGCCGAAAGCAACGCCGGCGCGCTCCAAGCCGCGATCAAAGCCATCGAACGCGCGCAGCTGACGCGCAATGAAGCTTTGGTGCTGTTGCCAGGCTACTTGCGATTGGTGCAATTCGAACCATCGCTGCAAGACAACTGGCTGCAAGGCGTCGCGGCGCTGCGCGAACTCGATCAAGCGTTGCATCCGCCGGCGACTCCCGCCACGAACAACACCTCCTTGCGACGACAAATCGATGGCTTGAATCGTTACCGCG
>JBGSHH010000407.1:0-5416 GCA_041752355.1 Pirellulaceae bacterium
GGCGCGACGCGTACCGGCGCTTCGCTCGGCTTGATATCGTCGTTGGTGTTGGGCTTGATGCTCGCCTCCGCTGGCAGCAAGTCCGGCTTCGGTCGGGCGATCGCCTCAGGCGACGGCGAACCCAACCAATCGAGCGCCACAATCACCACCACCAGCGTGATGACCGGCGCGATCCAAGGCAAATGCTGTTCGTACCAGGCGGTCCGCGCCACGGGATGCGTGAGAAACACGGCGCTAGTGCGGGTCGAACTGTCCAGTCCCAGTCGTTCCGCCACGGTCAGCAGTTCGGCGATCAGATCATCAGGATCTTGATAGCGATGCGCAGGATTCTTTACCAGCATCTTCGACAAAATGCGGCAGATTTCGTCCGGAATTTCAGGGCGAAACAAACGCGGATCAGGCGGCGGATCGCTACTATGACTCAAGAGCTTTTGCAGTACCGTGCCATCGGGGAACGGCGGCCGACCAGTGAGCATGTAGTACAACGTGCAGCCGAGCGAATAGATATCGCTACGCACGTCGGCATTACGCGGATCGCGGGCTTGTTCAGGCGAGATGTAATCGAATGTGCCGAGCGTGACTCCGCTGGCAGTAAGATCGTCCTGCGGCGACTCGACTTGATGCAACCGCGCCAGGCCCATATCCACCAATTTCGCGCGCCCGTCCGGCAACACCAAAATATTGGAGGGCTTGATATCGCGATGGACCACATCGCGACGCGAAGCGTGACGCAAAGCTTCCGTGACTTGCAGCGTGTAGTTCACCGCTTCGTCGATCGCCAGCGGGCCTTTTTCATCGACCAGATCGCGGATATTTACGCCGTCGATATATTCGAAGACAATGTAATGCCAGCCTTTGTCCTCGCCGACGTAGTACACGCGGGCGATCTTTTCGTGATCGAGTCGGGCGGCGTTTTGTGCTTCGTTCTTGAAGCGTTTGAGCGTTTCTTCGTCGGTCTGATCGCGCGACAGCACCTTCACCGCCACGGTGCGATTGAGCATGGTGTCGTTGGCGCGGAACACCGCCCCCATGCCGCCGCCACCGACGAATTCGATCAGATCGAAATGCCCCAACCGCTCGCCAATGAGGATTCGCCCCATTTCCATCGGCGACGTGGCCCGCTGCAACATGACCGGTTCGGCGACGGGAGGCTTCTTGGAGATGACGGTCTTTTGGTCGTCGATCAGCACCGCTCCGCGCGTGTGCGAGGAGGGACTCTCGCCGCCGCTCGCTTCCAGCGGCACAATTTGCTGATCCGGCGGGGTGAGTTGGGGGACGAGAGTGAAGCCATCATCGCGCGTCAGAGGCCCGCTACCGCGCGCAGCGGGCACCGTCGTGCCCATTTGCGTGGTGGTGCTGCCAAGATCGGCATTGGCCCTACGGGGTGATTCGCTCTCAGTCATGGCGCAGTATCTCGCTTTGGACATACTTGCGATGTCCAGCCCGTGCCTTCGTCTTTCTCTGTTCTTCGGACTCGCAATCGATGGGCGCTGCGTTTGTTAGCCCGATTGGGCATTGTGGAAGGCTGCCCCGCCTCCAAAATTCGCCAGAATCGCGTCCGCCGTGAAAAAGATGCCTCTACCTTTTACAGCGTCCCAACCCGTTTACTGTACCCAAGCAACTAGACCAATAGTACCCATGGAATCAAAGGTTTCTGACTCGCTAGCGATGCCCCCAGGGAAGAGGAATAGCCGATTTTGGAAGCTTGCGTGCGAGCTGGAGAAGTTGATTTAGTATAGTTGTGAGGCTGGTGACGGTCAACAATAAACACCTACCGCATAGGGCTTTACGTCAATTGCTTACCCTGCCCGTTTCACCC
The DNA here is from genome assembly GCA_041752355.1 of Pirellulaceae bacterium. Lineage (GTDB taxonomy): Bacteria > Planctomycetota > Planctomycetia > Pirellulales > Pirellulaceae > JAEZGD01. The sequence goes on from JBGSHH010000407.1 coordinate 1,820, forward strand.
AGTCTTTCGTCGTGCGGCGAGAATTATTCGGGCTCTTCTTCCGAAACCTGGCAATAACTTTCGTACCGCCGGGCGTCGAGTCGCCCATCTGCCACGGCATTCTTGACGGCGCACTCCGCTTCGTGCGTATGCGTGCAATCGGGGAAGCGGCAAAGGTTTACGTACGGCCGTAGGTCGCGATAGAAACCGGCCACTTCCTCTGGCACCACGTCCCACAATTGAAACTGGCGAATGCCTGGAGTATCCACGATATACCCCCCTCGTGAGAGCTTGATCAACCGCGCTGCGGTGGTGGTGTGGCGACCTTTTTGATTTTCCTCGCTGACCGTGCGGACTTTTAGTTCCAGTCCTGGCTCGATCAGATTTAAGATCGACGACTTTCCCACCCCGCTTTGTCCCGCCACCACGCTTTCTCGCCCCGCGATCAGGCCGCGCAGGTGATCGACGCCAAAACCGGTCTTGGCCGAAACGAAAAGCACTTGATATCCCATTTGCCCGAAGACACCGGCCAGCGGTTGTAAGTCCGGCAAGGAAACGAGATCGACCTTGTTGATGACTACCAGCGGTCGCACGCCGATTTTTTCGGCGGTAACCAAAAAGCGATCAATCAAGTTAGGCTTGAGATGGGGCTCGGCGGCACTAGTCACAATCACGAGTTGATCGACGTTGGCGACGATTACATGCTGCCGCCCTTTGCTGGTGCGACTGAGCACGCCATGGCGGGGTTCAACGCGTTCGATGATGCCGCCACTGGCTCCCTCAGGGCGAAACAGCACCTTATCGCCTGCCGCCACGACATGCCGCTGATCGGTGCTGAGCGTTTTCAATAGCCTGCGTGTGGCACAGTGAAAAATCGTACCATCTTGGGCCTCAACTTCGCTCGTCAGGCCATGCGAACAGAGCACGGTGCCCCGTTTGCAAATCGACTCGTCGACTTCCAAGCGAACAAAGAGCCCTGTCTCATCCTGGCCTGCTTCCGCGCCGATGATGGTCCGTTTGCGAGTGAGTTCCCCTTTGCCACTGATTCGCTCGGAATGCACCATGTCGTCATGCAACGATTCGGTGCCGTAGGCTTTCGTCAGGCCGCGATCGCGGGTGCGCGAATCGTGCTTCTTGCGAAATTCCGTCCGCAGCTTTTTCTTTTTGGACATGTTGGAGCGCGGGGCCCGCCCGCTTGTTGTTTTCCTGTCGTCCGGCTTACTTCGCGGCCGATTGTGCCGGGGTAATGGCGTCAGGGGCGATGTTGATCTTGCCGTTTTGTTGCGTATGTACGCTCGGCCCGATGAGGTCGGCGATTTCCTTTTCCGTGAGTTCTTCCTCGCGTAACAGTGCTTGCGTGACCGATTCCAGGTCGGGCTTGTGCTTGCGCAACAACGTTTCCGCGCGCTCGGCCGCTTCGTGCAAAATGCGCTGCACTTCCTCGTCGATCACTTCCAGCGTGTGTTCGCTGAATTGCCGTTGCTGATGGATCTCGCGCCCCAGGAACGGATCGTCATCGGCAAGTTTATAGCTCACGGGGCCGAGTTTTTCGCTCATGCCCCAGTTCATCACCATGCGCCGCGCCATGCCGCTGGCTCGTTCCAAATCGTTCTCAGCGCCGACGGTGGTCTCTTGATACATAATCAGTTCCGCGGCGCGGCCCCCCAGCAACATCGTCAAATGATCGCGCAGCTCCGACGCCGACATGCTCAAGCGGTCTTCCGAAGGCACCATCTGCGTCACACCCAGCGAACGCCCACGTGGAATGATCGTGACCTTATGCACGCGATGCGCCCCAGGCAGATTCCAGGCGAGCAAGGTATGCCCCGCCTCGTGGTAAGCTGTCTTTTCTTTTTCCTTGGGTGAAAGGACTTCTTCGCGTTTAGCACCCATCAAGATCTTATCGCGGGCGTAGTCGAAGTCGGACATATCGACTTTGTTCTTGTTGTTTCGCGCCGCCCAGAGCGCCGCTTCGTTCACGATATTGCGAATGTCGGCACCCGTGAGTCCGACGGTACCGGAAGCGAGTCGTTCCAGATCGACATCATCGGCCAGCGGCACGTCGCGCACATGGACTTTGAAGATTTCTACTCGTCCCTTTTGCGTTGGACGACCCACCATAATATGTCGATCGAAGCGACCGGGCCGCAATAGCGCCGGATCGAGTACATCGACGCGATTAGTCGCCGCCAGCACGATCACGGAATCGGTCTGGGCGAAGCCGTCCATTTCGCTGAGGATTTGATTGAGCGTTTGCTCGCGCTCGTCGTGTCCGCCACCCAGGCCAGCCCCGCGTTGGCGACCAACAGCATCGATCTCATCAATAAAGATGATAGCTGGCGCAACTTCTTTGGCGGCGCGAAACAAATCGCGGACGCGACTGGCACCGACGCCAACGAACATTTGTATGAATTCCGAGCCGCTCACTGAAAAGAACGGCACGCCAGCCTCGCCTGCCACCGCGCGGGCGAGCAGCGTCTTGCCTGTGCCGGGCGGGCCATTGAGCAGCACCCCTTTGGGAATGCGTCCGCCGAGCTTTTGAAACTTCTCGGGGCTTTTCAAAAAGTCGACAATTTCCGCCAGGTCGGCTTTGACTCCTTCAAGTCCCGCGACATCTTTGAACATCACCGGTTGCTTGACACCTTCATACCGCTTGGCGGGGCTGCGACTGAAGCTGCTCAAAAAGCCTGCGCCGGTGATGTCGTTGCGGGCGCGACGCATCGAGAACCAAAACATCGCCAAGAGGCCCAGCGGCAGCAACAAGAACAAGACCCAAATAATCGCGGCGAAAGAATCGCCGGGCTGCGCGTATTTAACGTCGACTTGTTTATCGATCGCGGCTTTCGTCAAATTCGCGATGTCTTGGTCGGTCGTGACATAAAGCCGAAAGAATTTCTTGAGCGGAAGCACATTCCCCTTGGCGTCGACGGGCTGATCTTTGATCTTGCCTTGATCATCGAATTCCTTTGCCGGATCCGGCGGATCACCGTTGAACATGCCGCGGATGACATATCCACTAACGGTAATTTTGGCGACGTTTCCCTGTTCGATCTGATCCAGCGCGAATTTGTACGAGATATCACTAACGTCGCCACTTTGCGATAGCACCGCGGCCAGAATCAGCCCCGCCGCCAGCATCAACAGTAGCCACATGCCGCTACTCATACGCCGGACGGGCCGAGCTTCATTCGGCTGCTTTTGATCGTCCGTGGGATACTCGTCCATCGAAACCCTTTCCTAACGCTGCGGCTGACAATAATGCCTGTGCTCGATTGCGAACAGCACATTGTATCCCACCGACCATTACCTGACGATGTGGGGTCAGGACTTGTCGACCAACAAACGGCAGCGCAAGAAAAGCTGCACGTGCTCGTAGCGAATCTCCTTGGGCAAGCGGGCCAAGAGAGGGCGAATTCGCTCCGGCGGCTCGCGTCCCACAACCTGTTCGATGGCTGCGATCTCGTGGGGCGTGAGAAACCACGCCAGCTCAACCGCCAGTCCATGCTCCACCGCCCTGAGTGCATGATCGAGGATTTGCTCCGGTTCCAGTCCGCGCACATGGCGACATTCATCGACTGTCATCCCCGCCGCCAGGACGCGCCACGTCCAATAATAGGC
>JBGSHH010000408.1:0-12989 GCA_041752355.1 Pirellulaceae bacterium
AGATCGGGCGTTTGAATCGCCTCGGGCGACATATAAAGCGGCGTACCGGATAGTCCGCCTGATTGCTGTGCTTGTTGTTGATCGTCGATCGCTTTCACCAAACCAAAGTCGAGCACTTTTACAACGTCCGACTCACCGCCGCGGCGATTGAGCATAACATTGGCCGGCTTGATGTCTCGGTGGACTAGTCCCAGCGAATGGGCTTCATAAAGCGATCCGCAAACTTGCTTGAGGATTTGGATCACGCGTCCTTCGGATTGTGGCCCATACCTTTCCACCAATGTTTGCAGGTCAATGCCGTCGAGATATTCCATCGCATAATAGAAGACTCCTTCCGGCGTGCGACCGTAGTCGTAGATCGCGATGGTGCTGGGATGGTTCAACTTACAGGTGATTTGCACTTCGCGCTCAAATCGCTGAATGGAACTCTCGTTGATGTTCTCGACATTGAGGAGTTTGATGGCCGTGGGACGACGCAACATGGCGTGATGACCCTTGTAGACGACCCCCATGGCACCGGCACCAATGCGAGTCTCCAGCTGATACTGCCCCAGTTGCTTCGCTTCGATCGCGGCCTTTTGCGCTTCGCGCTGTAATCGCGCGACCGAAAGTGTGAACAGGAAAATCGCGATGGAACTAAGAATCAGCAAGCCAAATAGGGAGAAGAACGTCCACCGCAGAATCGTCAGCGGACGAAAGGCTTCGGCATGATCGATCTCGGTGGCAACTCCCATTTCATATTTCGGTAGCCAGGTCCAAGCGCTCACCACGGGTACGCCGCGATAATCACGATGGCCAGTGACATCGACGCCGGAATTGCCAGCGATGGCGGCAGCGGCCATTTGCGTCAGCGGTAATTCCGAACGTCGCACGCCGGGTCGGAAACCATCATCCAGATTGCCGCCGGGATCCCGCAGCGAAATGGTCAGGATCGACTGCGATCCATCGAGATCAGGCAATAGACCCAGCAAAATGAGTTGGTCGTCGAAGCGACTGCTCGACACCATCAAGCCTGTTTTGTCAAAGGCGTAGGTTTCACCCGTCTCACCGATTTGACCCATATGCAAGATCTGCGTGAACTCGCGCTCCGGTTTGATGCGCAGCGCCAATACGGCAACCACTTGAAAGTTTTGGTCGCGCACCGGCGCGCAAGCGAACATCGTCGGCACGCCGGTGCGCGGTCGTCCGGCGCTGTCCTTCATCATCACCGCGCTAGCGAAGGGAGTCGAGACGACGGTCTCGCCTTCCAAGACGCGCAACAGCAACGATTCATATTGTGGTACCGATTGGCCGATCAGTTCCAGGTTCGATGAGGCGATAATCGTTTGTTCTTTGTCGATCAGAATGTAACCGACGAACGCATTCGACGACATGCTGGGACCAATTTCTTGTTCCAGCTTTGCGCGCAATTTCGCGATGTCCGCCGGAGCGACTGTATTGGGCTCGGACAGCACGCCGCGACTGGCCGCCGCCGCCAGCAACTGCTCGGTGGTCGTGCGAACGCCCAGATCGTTGGCCAGCGACTCGGCATTGCCTTCTTGGATCTGCAGCCACTTCTCCAACATCGACTTTTCGACATGCAGCAGCGTCTGCAACTGTGATTTCAGACTCGCTTCCATCGTGTGACGGATCGCGGTGTTGATGCCATAGCCCACGATCGCCAGCACAATCACCGCCACGATCGGCCAAATCCACAATTGCTTCTTTAGGAAGACGCCTGTGCGCGTGACGGTTCGACCAATGGACGTATTGCCAAACGTCATGTGCGCTTGCGCAGGCCCACCGCGTGAACCGCGAAAGCGTTGTCGTAGTCGGGATAAGAACTGCATGAATCGAGACAAATCAAGGAAGGAGCGGGCGACGAGAGATTCGTCGCGCCACAATCCTTTCATCCTAATTGGACTTCGCTTCAGCGGCTACTTTTTCGTGTTTTTCGCGGATAATGTCGGAAGGATCTCCCGATCCATCCCTGTATTCGCGTCGCACACGTTACTTCAAATCAAACAACAGCACCTCGGCAGGCGAGGTGGCGCGGAGGGTGAAGCTGGTTTCCTCGCTGATGGCCACGCCGTCGCCGGCCTGTAACGCCAAGTCCCCCAGTTGCAAGCTGCCGCGCGCGACTTGTAGCCAGCCCGCCCGCCCCGCATCCAAGTCATAGGCGAGTTCATCGTCGGCCGACAACTTCGCGTGTTGGAGCAAGGCATCCTGATGGATTGTCATGCTGCCGTCGCGACCGTCAGGCGAGGCGATGAGTTGCCACGCGTTCGCGGGAGCCGCAGGCAGTTCGCGCTGCTCGTATTCCGGCGCGTGACCAGTTGCGTCGGGACGAATCCAGATTTGCAAAAGATGCACTGGCACGCTGGCCGACGGATTGAACTCACTGTGATAAATGCCTGTGCCAGCCGACATTCGCTGCCACTGCCCGGCGCGAATAACGCCACCACTTCCCAGGCTATCGCGATGTTCCAGTTCGCCTGCGAGGATGTAGGTGAGAATCTCCATATCGTTGTGCGGATGTTCGCCAAAGCCTTGGCCGGGGGCGACGAAATCCTCGTTGATCACGCGCAAGGAATGAAAGCCCATATGCCGCGGATCGCGATAGCCTGAGAATGAAAATGTGTGATAGGTATTGAGCCAGCCATGATTGAAATGACCGCGCTCGCCACTGGGTCGATGCACGAACATGGAATTAACTCCTGAAATGGAACTTCCAATTCTTACCGAAAACTCAAGCCTGTTGCGTCGCCCGACGCGGTTCAATTTTGGTCTTCTCTTGACCTCTCAGTCGCTGGCCCAGCCAGTGATCCAATGAGAACGCTCCCGCGCCGGTCAGTCCCAGCCCTGCTGAAACCACTGCCAATGTCAAAGCATATTCCAGCCCGCCTGCTTGTGCGGAGAACGCGCTGCCATGGACCTTAAAGGCAGCGACCAGCATGGTAATGACCAACGGCACCGCAGCGAAGCGCGTTCCCAGGCCAGCGATCAACGCCAGTCCGCCCCCGAACTCCGCCACCGCCGCCAATATCGCACTCATCATGGGCATCGGCACTTGCAATTGCGTGAGAAAGCCGGCAAAGCCTTCCAGTCCCGGTCCGCCAAAGGCACCAAACAATTTCTGGCTGCCATGGAAGACAAACACCACGCCGACCATCAAGCGAATCAACAACAGGCCGGCGTTGAGTGAGGACGAGGTGAGCGTGGGTCGCGACATGATTGGCTCCTGGAAAGTGTCTGTTGAAACAAGTATTTGGTGGAAATCGGGCCGCGAGCATTCGCGGCGAGGGAAATCAACCCTTTCCCGATATCGGCAAATTATATGTTGCAACGTTAATTGTGTCAACAGACACATGGCGAAACGAAAACAGGCGATCAAGGTCTCCCCTGATCGCCGGTTTTTGGCAATTTCGTGATTCAGCTAGACGGCAGAGTTACGCGACTTGCTTCGTCTTCCGCTTCCGCAAGGCAGCGAGGCCGACACCACCCAAGAGTGTCCACAAGGCGAGGCTGGCCGGCTCGGGAACGACATTCGCCTGCACGGTCAGTCCGGAGACCGTAAAGTCGTCCGTGCCATCGAGGCCCTGAAAGCTCAGTGTATCACCGCTATTGATGGCGATGGGCGTGTTGAAGGTAAAGGTGTTAGGAGAGTTGGGATCAACGATTCCGCCCAACTGGATGTTGTTGAGGAGAATGCGCAACTCATCGTCCACCAGCAGACCACCAAGACCACCGAAATTTTCGATATTTTCAAACGTGATGCTTGTGATCACCGCGTCTTCAATGAGAGGCGAAAACGTCCCGAACTGCAGCGATAGGGTCTCGCTGGGCCCAAAGGAATCGACGTTATTGGTGACCGTGTCGCTAATTGGGCCAAGCGGTCCAAAAATGCTGGTAATCGTACCTGCCCAAGACACACCCAAGCCACTTCCCGACTGGAATGGATTGGCACTGTTCACTTGAATGCCCGGCGTGAACAACGTAAAGGGGATGCTTGTGGCCGTTGCTGAAGCGGAAAGCGACATCGAAATGGGCGGATTGCTGCCGGCAGTGAAGGTCTGTGACATAGGCGTAACCAAGTTGCCGCCGTTGCCTGTGAAATCGAAATCAAAAGTCGCGATGGTGTCCGCTTGGGCCGACGATACGGCCAAAGCTAGGAGCGCAAAACAGAGAGCGCTCGTCCTCAGAAAACGCATGATACTACTTCCTTACAATTGCTGGTTACTCGATGCCATCTCTAGGAATTGAAGTCCTTGTGGTGGCAACTAACAAGCAATCGGCGCGCCAAAAGCATCAAAAGCCATGACCTATGTATTATATGGCGTTTAGGTATGGTGGCGGTTTGGAAAGGGGTACCAAACCTGTAAACACACGTGTGCGCCCTTTGCGCAAACTTAGCGCCAACGTGTGGACACTAACCCGCTACACGGCGGGGGATCGTGAAAGAGTAGAGAATCACCACGGCCCCCGAGGACATCAGGCTCCATGGTGCCCATTCCGGCGGGGTGATTTCCCGTGCTGCCGGAGCCGGCGTCGCGCTGAACATGCTTTCCACGTCGGTTTCGGCCGCTCTGACTTCGCCCGCCAACACCGCTTTCTCCACCACCAGGCATTCCACGCCCCAGATGCAAAGGCAGATTCCCAAAGCAAGAAAGAAAGCGCGCCACATGGCCTGGGTCTCCAGCGTGAAAGAGAACGAACGGCATCGAGTGTCATCGACGTTCTGATGACTGCTTCCGAAATTCGAGTCGCGCGGTTGGCATGATCGACATAATCGGCGCGATGGTCCCAGCGACGACGCTGAGGCTACACTTGACGGTGACCTGGTAAACGGTCACTGTTCTGTCTGCTGGTCACGCCGTCTTCTCTCGCGCGAATTTCCACATGCCGCTGCTCGCTTTTGAACCTGTTCGGTTGGAACTGCCGCTGGGGCTGCTGATCTTCTTCACGATCTGGTTCTTCTTCGTCGGCGGCTGCATCGGCAGTTTTCTCAACGTCGTGATCTATCGCTTGCCGCTGGGCAAGAGCATCGTCTCGCCAGGCTCGCGCTGTCCGCGGTGTGGACATGCCATCCGCTGGTTTGATAACTTGCCGGTGCTCAGTTGGCTCATGCTGCGGGGGAAATGCCGCGATTGCGGGACCGGCATTTCCGCGCGCTATCCACTGGTGGAGTTGCTGGTTGGCATGGTCTTTCTCGCGCTGGCGGTGGAACTCATCTTGCCAGGCGGGCCGTGGTGGCTGGCGCACATCACGCCGCGCTTCTTTCTCTCCGAATCGTGGATCAAACTCGGCGCGACCTATGGCTACTATCAACTACTTTTCGTGACGATCCTCGCGGCTGCCTACATGGCCTGGGATGGCCAGCGCGCGCCGTGGTCGTTATTTGTGCCAGCCATCTTGGCAGGCTTGATCTGGCCAGCCTATTGGAACGAGGTGCGACCGCTCATGGCGTCCTCGCTCGATTGGCAAGTCACACTATGGCAAGGCGCGCAGGCAGGAGTCTGGGGCGCGCTGAGTGGCTTGATATTGGGCCAAATCTACGATCGGATTCACGATTTGCGCAATGCGCGCGGCGAACCGCGCGGACGGATCACCTTAGCGGCTGTAACTATTGGCCTAATGCTTGGTTGGCCAGCGGTGACGCTAATCGTAACGAGCGGCGCATTGCTGTCGCTACTTTGGCCGATCCCCTGGCGCTATTCATGGCGATCCGCCTGCGCTGCACCGCTAGCCGGCATCACACTCGCACTGGTAGTTCTGATGCTGACGGGACGGATCGTGTTTGAACTTTGGGCGACGCACATGATCGGCTGGGAAAGAATAGGCTTGGCGATCGCCGCCATGGTGATAGGATTGAGTAGTGTACTAGCGCGCTGGCTCGCGCCGCTTCCCGTTGTCGATGAAGCTCCCATCCTCTCCTCTGCCGATGTGATCTACCCATGAACGATTCTCTCGATCCAGCTGAAATTGTGCGTCGCCAAAAGGCTCTGTTGAGTTCGCCATCGTACTTGTTGGCGGAAGTCGATACGGCGTTCTTGCAGCAGGACGATCTGCGGCCCGTGCGTTTTCAGTTGGAATTGCTCAAGCCGGAGATGCTGCTCGATGCGGCTGGCGTGCAATCGACAATCGTTGTCTATGGCGGCACGAAAATCGTCGAACGCCACGATGCCCAAAAGCGATTAGCCGCGGCGGAAACCGACCTCGCTCAGTCACCGGAAGATCCTCGCTTGCTCCGCAATGTCGCCCGCGCCCAAAGTATCTTGGACAAAGCGCACTATTACGATGAGGCGCGAGAGTTCGGCCGCATTGTTTCTTCCACGTGTCAATCGCAGGAACGTTGCGACTATGTGGTCGTGACCGGTGGCGGACCCGGCATCATGGAAGCCGCCAATCGCGGCGCGGACGACGTCCAGGCGAAAACGATCGGCCTCAACATTACCTTGCCGGAAGAGCAGGCGCCCAATCCGTACATTACTCCGACGCTGTGCTTTCAATTTCGCTACTTCGCCTTGCGGAAGATGCACTTTCTGCTACGCGCCAAGGCGCTCGTCGTCTTCCCGGGCGGCTTTGGCACGCTCGACGAATTATTCGAAGTGTTAACCTTGCGACAAACCCGACGAATGCAAGCGATACCGGTGATCTTGTTCGATCGCGCTTACTGGGACCGGATCATCAATTTTCAGGCACTCGCCGACGAAGGCGTCATCGCCGACGAACATTTGCACTTGCTCTCCTATGCGTCCACGGCGGAAGAAGCCTGGACCATCATCGCCAACTTCCACGACCACGATGGCCAGCCACTAGGTTTGGCATGATCGCTTTCAATATTACTTCACATCCGTCTCGCGACCGGCGAAGCGACCAGATTGGCCTCCTTCGTAAATGCTGAACTCGGCCCAGATAGGCAAGTGATCGCTCACTTGCTGAGCTTGATCTTGCGAGAGGTTGTATTCACGCAGGAAATCAAACACGCCACCGCGACCGGTGAACTCGCGCGTCGCTTGTTGTGTGAAGACGATGTTATCGTATTGCTTGGTGCCGAGCGTATTAGTTGGCATACCCGAAATAACCGCCATCATGCTGCTGATTTGCCCCAGTTCGCCCAGATGGCGATCATCGGCGTTGAAGTAGCCGAGGATGATGATGTCGTCTTCGTTGCGGCCATCGTTACGGACGGCGAGATAGACGTCATCGAGCACGCTCATCTCTTGTGGCACTTCGTCGGGATCGGTGTGAATGTTGATGAGCGTGAAGGTAAAGGCTTGCTCTGGCGTGGGTCCGCGCACGCGAAACATAGCGACGAGCGGCTCGCGATGTAGCAAATCATCGGGATCAGCGACGGTGTAAAGCTGGCTGCGATCGACTTCGACACTTTGCGTATCGAAGATGTACGCATACTGCTCTTTGCTGCTGGTGCGACCGAGACGCTCACCGATGACATAATCGTAGCGTCGGCCAGCCGCGTTAATTTGCTCGACGAAGTGCGGAATGATGTCTTGCCCTTTGGCGCGGATTTCCTGCACGGCGATGACGTCGAAATTGCGCGCGATGCGGCAGAGGATATCCATCACCGGCACATTCTGCGCTTTGCTTTCGCCAAACACCTGAATGTTGAACGATGCGATGCGAATCGTTTCGCCGGTGCGCTGCACAGGGGGGCCGAAACTGTCGGGGCGCGGTTGATTACTCACCTGCGTCCCGCCCAAGCCTGAAGGCAATTGCTCTTTGAGCGCGGGAAAGTTCTGCAGGACGAAATAGCCGACCGCAGCTGCTACGGTGGCCATCAACATGGCTTTGATTTTGTTCACGCTCGCCCCTCCCTGGGCAAGAAATTGTCCGAGACCGAGGCGGGAGGGTAGCGAATCGGAAAGGGAGCCACCAGAGCATTTGCCCGCACACCCCCTCTGGCTTTATATTGGAGTTACTTCGCCGGTCCCTTTTCACTGTCGAGTTCCCCAGGCCTGCCGCTGATGCGACGTTCGCTCCCATTTCGCTGGCTGAAACTCTTGGGAGTGCTATCGTGCGCGCTGCTAGCGCCGCCAGCGGTGCAGGCGGATCGATTCACACTTATCGGCGGCGGCGCGATTGAAGGGACGTTGCTCAACAAACAGCAAGTGCCGCGCACCGCCTATGAAATTGAAACTCCCCAGGGTGTGAAACTCACCTTGCTCGCCGACCAAGTACAAGAAGTCGTTCGTCAGCACGCCCAAGAAGCAGAATACGAACAGGTCGCGCCGACCTATGCCGATAACGTCGCGAAGCAATGGGAACTAGCGGAATGGTGTCGGCAGCAAGGACTCAAACCACAACGGGCGTTGCATCTGCGGCGGATCATCGAATTGGATCCCGATCATGTTGCTGCGCGGCATGGCCTGGGCTATGTCCAACTCAAAGGGGAGTGGACCACCACGCAAAAAGACAAGACCAACCAAGGTTATCAGCTCTATCGCGGTGAATGGCGCACGGTGCAGGATATCACGCTCATTGAGCAGCGCGAGAAACAGAAGCTGGCCAATCGCGAGTGGTTCGCGCGGCTCAAGCGCTGGCGTCTGGCAGGTGAGTTCGCGGAGATAGCCGCCGTGCGTGATGCTTCGGTCGTCCCGGCCCTGTGCGATATGCTCAAGGCGGAGCGCGATTTCGACGCGAAACGCATCTACCTCGATGTGCTAGGGGCCATCGCTTCCCCGGGGGCCATCGAAGCCTTGGTCTATGTGACGCTCAATGATCCCGATGTCGAAGTTTTTCACGCTGCCGCCGAGATTCTGATCAAGCTCGATCCCGAAGGGGTCGCCAATGCTTACGTGAACGCGCTGAAAAATGAGAACAACGTGCGCATCAATCGCGCCGCTCACATGCTCGGCTTGCTAGGCGAGAAATCGGCCATCTCCCCCTTGATCGACGTGCTGATCACGACGCACAAGGTCGTGATCGGACCAACCAGTCGCGGCGCAGCGGAAGCGACAACCACCGGCTTTGGCGATGGCGGCACGACCTACAAAGGTGGCCAATCGACCAAGGTCTATTTTCAGACCGCTCAGAACCAGGAAGTGCTTACCGCGCTCACCCGTTTGTCCGGCGTCTCATTCGGCTTCGATGCCAGCAACTGGCGTCGCTGGCACAATTCACGCAAGTAGTGCGTATTCGGCCCGCCCGACCCCTTCCCACCTAAGCATGCGCCATCCAAAGCGCCAATTGCCACAGGGTTATTAAATCGAGCGCGTGATGCTCCAGTGCCGCGCGCAACTTCCAGGCGTCGCCGCGATGGAGATAGTCGCGATAGGCTTCCGGCAAGTCGCTAGCGGCCGGATCGAGCGAGCGCTGCCGCCCGCAGATGTATTGTTCGAGCGTTTGCAGTTTGCAGTTTGGCAACCGCGATTTCCAGCGCCGGCGAGCATGCGGCAGCAAGTCGCAATGGATCAGATCCGTGCGCGAGACAGGCAAACCGAGTCCACACATGGCGCGGCGCTCTTGTACGAGCGGCCAATCGGTACTCTTGCCATTGAAGGTGACGAGGACCTCCTTTTCGCGGACGATCTCGTCGAGCGCCGACAACACGGCGGCCTCTTCATGCTTGCCGCGCGACAACAACTGCGTCACCATCGGCAGGTCTTTGTGCGTATGCAAGACACCGACGAGAAAGATTTCCGCTTCCTCGCCGCCGATCGCCTTCACGTCGACCAGCAACACGCGATCGGGGAGCGACTCGCGCAGCGCAAGCAGTTCGCCATGCGTTTCCTCTCGCGCAGCGTCCCCTGTCACGGGGTTATTGGCAGGCAAGCGCTTGACCAGCGCCGCGAGCCAGCGTTCTTGTTCGGGCCACAACTCGGAGACCGGCATGTCCATCCGCCACAACAAGCCGCGCGAGGTTTCCACCTCCAGGCCGTAGGGAAGATCGTTGGGGGTCGGGCGAGGAGCCTCGAGGACCGCCGAAGGAGAGTTTTGGGTAAGGCGAGCGACTAGCGCGTTCGAAAGCATCTGTTCCACGATCCATGTCGAGCTATCAGCAGCTGCCGCGAATTTCAAAGCACGCGCCGCGGCAAGGGCGGGGATCATAGCAACTGCCCCGCGCCGACTAAAGGTGATTTTCGCCAGTTCCCACGGAAAAGAATAGCCAAGATGGAAAAATCTTTTTTCCCGCCGCTAGCGATTCTGGCATCCGCCCTCCCCCTTGACGATCGGCGGGCGTTTCACGCCAATGCTAAACTTATGGACCTTACGATCTTTTGGCTCTGCGTGACCGCGTTTTTGGCCGGAATCGTCAATGCGCTGGCCGGCGGCGGCACGTTGCTTACTTTTCCGTTACTTACCGCGGCGCTCAAGGGTGTCGTTCCGCCCGGCTTCGAAGGGGCTTTCGCCAATGGCACCAGCACTGTCGCCTTGTTGCCGGCGTCGCTGTCGAGTGCTTGGGGCTACCGACTGGAACTGGCGGTGGTAAAAAAATGGCTGGTGTGGCTGATTGGGCCGAGCATCGTCGGCGGCGTGATCGGGGCGCTGGCAGTCACGAATTTCCCCAAAGTCTTCGCGTCACTGGTGCCGTGGCTGATTCTCGCGGCGTCGGTGCTGTTTCTGTTGCAGCCCATCGTCGCCAAGTGGCTGGGGCATCATCCCAAAGTCGAGATCTCGCAACGACGCGTCGCTTTGGTGATGCTGCTGCAATTGGGGGTCGCGATCTATGGCGGCTATTTTGGCGCCGGCATCGGCATCTTGATGCTCAGCGCGCTGGGGGTGATGGGGCTGTCCAACATGCACGAGATGAATGCGCTCAAAACCGTGCTGGGAAGTTCTATTAACGGCACGGCGGTGGTGATTTTCTTGATCGAACGCAATGTACATTGGCCATTTGCCTTGCCGATGATCGTGGCGTCGATTCTCGGCGGCTATATCGGCGCCAAGTATGGGCGTATGATTCCTTCGAAATATGTTCGGTGGATTGTGATCGCGATCGGGTTTGGTTTGACGACGTACTACTTTGTGAAACCATTTTTCCAAGCATGATAACTTCCTTTGCCACCGTAAATGTGACGGATGATGACGCCTGGCTGCCGCTGCGTGAGCAATGGCAACTGCGTGCCGATACGACCTATCTCAATCACGGCTCGTTCGGCCCGTCACCGGATGCCGTCCGCGCTGCTCAAGCGACTTGGAAAGCGCGGCTCGATGAGCAGCCGATGGACTTCTATGTGCGGCAATATGAACCGGCCTACTACGCCGCGCGTGAAGAGCTAGCGAAGTTCGTCGGTGTGCCGGCTAGCGACTTGATCTTCGCCGAGAACGCCACGTTCGCAATGAATCATGTCGCGACGAGTTTCCAGCTATCGTCAGGCGATGAAGTGCTACTCACCGATCACGAGTATGGGGCGGTGCTGCGAATTTGGGAGCGTGCTTGTCGTAACGCGAACACTTCGCCGCCAGTCATCGCCACCTTGCCGCGCCCGCTGACGAGCGTCGAGGAAGTCGTGGCGTCGCTCGTGCGCTGTGTCACGCCGCGCACGAAATTGCTCGTGGTGAGCCAGATCACGTCGGCGACCGCCGTGACGCTACCGGTGAAAGAGATATGCGCCGCCATGCGCGAGCTGGGTGTGGCGGTTTGCATCGATGGTCCCCATGCTGTGGCACAGTTAGATCTCGATCTCGATGCGCTCGGCTGTGATTACTACTGTGCGAGCTTGCATAAATGGCTCTGCGCGCCGTTGGGCTCGGGCTTTCTCTATGTCGCGCCGCATCGTCAGCCGACCATGCAGCCTGCCAATATTAGTTGGGGGCGAGTATATGCCGAAGATCGTAGTACTTGGGACGACGAATTCATCTGGAGCGGCACGCGCGATCCCAGCGGTTGGTTATCGGTACCAGCGGCGATTGAGTTCCTCGAACAAATCGGCTTGGAAGCCTTTCGCGCTCGCACGCATCACTTGGCGCAATACGCCCGACGAGAATTGCAAGCACTTTTCAATCTGCCACCGCTGATGCCTGACGACATCGCCTGGTATGGTTGCATGGCGCATGTGCAACTTCCGCCTGGGGATGCCAAGAGTTTGCAGCGCGCCCTGTGGGACGAGCACCGCATCGAAACGCCCATCATCGCTTGGGATAACTCGCGTTGGATTCGCGTCTCGTGTCATTTGTACAACACGAAGTCGGAGATCGATCGGCTGGTGGCCGCCGTCGCCGAGCTATTGAATTCATCACGTTCCGCGTGATGAGCTGAGCGTAGGCCGCACGCTCCGCGTGCGGCCACTTGGGCCTTCACCATCCTCAGACATAGAACGTGCGAAGGAGGACCTTCGCGAACAAGCGAATATCGACCCGCCATCTGCTCGCATCGTTCACTCTGAGTGTCCGCACGGCGGAGCGTGCGGACGACGCTAATTCGCCAAAGGAGGCCTAATGCCACAAATCAGCCGCTGCCGGCGACTGACTTCCTATATTGAAACCGGCCGTTGCAGCAGTCCGCTGGATTTGATTGTTAGGCGCCGCCCCTGAATTCGTCCCATCGCCCCTTCTCAAATACACTTATCCATCCATCGTTGAGTGTATCGGTATCGACGGCGACGCCATGCTCGAAACTGACCATGAATCCGTGGATCTCGCTCGCGTGCCGATCGATTCTCTGAATGTGCTGAGGCAAGTCATGGCGTGATATTCGCTTCTCACCGAATTGCACTTCGTCTGGTCGAGAAGTGATTTCCACCACCCCTCGTGAAGAATGCAGACGAACGACAATTGAAATGTAGCGTAATTCAATTTCCCCGGCGTTGTTGATGACTCGTCGATTCGGCGGTCCCAGTTGCTCGACCACCATGCCCTCGTTGCTGCCGAGCTGCACGGAACCGAACGACTTGTAAGGAACGATTCGCACCACGAGAGCCTAATTTGTTTATAGGATGGTCATCCTATCACCTGTCGGCCGCTGGTTTGTCATCCTAATGCGCAACCACACAATTGCGGTAAGTCTAATGGTAGCAGTCGGTTACTCGCCTGTCACGCGATTTTCTGCG